>JAVVEP010000024.1 GCA_032250735.1 Gammaproteobacteria bacterium | reverse complement strand
GATGGCGTTCTGGAAATCTAACCGCCTAGGCTGACACAGAATTTTGAACGCCCTCGAAAAACATTTTGAACACTGCCCAAAAAATGTACTTAATTGTAAGGGCCTCTGATATTTGCTCAATGATTGAAATCGCACTGCATTTCAGACCTTAGCAAAAAATTATCAGTTTAAAAATTATTACAGCCTATGCGTCAATATCTGGTGAAATATGCAACCTATGCCGCTTTTCGTTTGCAATACATGGACCCATTGACCACTTAATCAATTGATATAATCTGATCCGCCTTTGCAGCATATGGCGCAACTCGCACCATCGCCAGTCGCCGAGAGTCGCTGCCAGTGGTATGTTATATAAGATACGCTACATTAACAGAGAGATACCATGAAGCCAGCTGTCATCGATGCACGCATTACCCCGGAAGGTCGTCTGGATGTGTTGTCCAAGGTCGAGGTTGGCAAGCTGCTGGATACCAGCCAGGGCGGGCTATACAACATCTTCCGCAACTGTTCGCTGGCGGTGCTCAATTGCGGCAACCAGATGGATGACGGCAAGCAGCTGCTGGAGCGCTATAAGAGCTTTGACATTCGCGTGGTGCAACAGGCCCGCGGCATCAAGCTGGAGGTGAAAAACGCGCCGGTCAATGCCTTTGTCGACGGGGTGATGATCCGCGGCATTAGTGAGCACCTGTTTTCGGTGCTGCGCGATGTGATCTATGTCAGTGATGAGATCAACGATAATCCGAAGTTTGATATGGACTGCTCCGACGGCATCACCAACGCCGTGTTTCATATCCTGCGCAATGCCAATATCCTGCGGCCCAACACCAACCCCAATCTGGTGGTGTGCTGGGGCGGACATTCGATTACCCGCAAGGAATACGATTACACCAAGGAGGTGGGCCATGAGCTGGGCCTGCGCGGTCTAGACATCTGTACCGGCTGCGGCCCTGGCGCCATGAAGGGCCCCATGAAGGGCGCGACCATCGGCCATGCCAAGCAGCGGCTTGATGACGGCCAGTACCTCGGCATCTCCGAGCCGGGCATCATCGCCGCCGAATCCCCCAACCCTATCGTCAATGATCTGGTGATTATGCCGGACATCGAAAAACGGCTTGAGGCCTTTGTGCGCACCGGGCATGGCATCGTGGTGTTTCCCGGCGGCGCCGGTACCACGGAAGAGCTGCTGTATCTGCTGGGTATTCTGCTGCACCCCGCCAACAAGGATCTCCCCTTTCCCCTCATCCTCACCGGGCCGGCGAGTGCCGAGGCATTTTTTATCGGCGTCAATCAGTTCATTGCCGACACCCTCGGCATCGAGGCGCAACAGCGTTACAAGGTGATCATCAATGATCCCGCCCGCGTGGCGCGCGAGATGCACGCCGGCATTCAGGAGGTGCGCGATTTTCGCCGCACCCATGGCGATGCCTATTATTTCAACTGGCTGCTGAAGATCGACAAGGACTTCCAGCAGCCGTTTGAACCGACGCATGACAATATGCGCAATCTTGTGCTGCACAAGAGCCTGCCGAACCATACCCTGGCGGCCAACCTGCGGCGTGCCTTCTCCGGAATTGTCGCCGGCAATGTGAAAGACGACGGTATCCGCGCCGTGGAACAGCATGGGCTGTTCGAGATTCATGGCGATGCCGACATTATGGAGCCCGTCGATGCCCTGCTGGCCTCTTTCGTCGAGCAACACCGCATGAAACTGCCCGGTACCCAATATGTGCCGTGTTATCGCATCATAAAATAGCGGCCTCACGCATTGCACCCATAAAAAAACCCTGGACCCACCTGGCCCAGGGTTTTTTATTAAAGACATACTTCCCGTTACTGCGGCTCAGTGAAACGCGGAGGTCTCCTCCATGCTCAACATCTCTTCGCCTTCCTCTGCCTCACCCTCAGTGAATCCCGCCGCACCGGCGATGGCGCTCAGCAGCACATCACTGGGCCCACCCCCATCAATCGCGGCGGCCTGGGTTGCCTGCTGCTGCGTCTGTGTTTCACTGAGCGTTTCCGATTCCAGCTGAATCCGTCCTTCATTTTGCGTTTCAATAGTGATTCTCATCGCTTATTCCTCCTTAAGATTACCAGCCCAGAATGGCGTAGCGTGCCTCGATGTTGACCGCCTGATTGGTCAGGTTTTTCACCGTGATCCAGTAGGTAATATGCTGGTCACTGGCGCGTTCCACCTGCACATCAAAATCGATCTGTGGTCCGCCGGATCGTGGCGTCAGTGGCACAACATTCCACACCACATGCCAATGCTCGGGCCAGCTGTGGGTAAACCATCGCTGGGTCGCATTCGCCGCCACCGGCCCCGTGAATTGCACCCCGATCCATTTATTCTCATACAACGCCGACTGCACGAGCTGGCGCAGGTTGGGGCGTCTACCGATACGCTGTGTACTGGGCCGACCCGTCGCGCTGGTCTGCGCGCTGCCGGTACTGCGCAACAGACTGCGCGCCCGCGCCGGACTCAGTACCGGACGGCGCCGCGCCTTGAGTACCCCCTGTACGCAGGCCAGTGCGCCTACCACGATGGGCGATGCGCTCGAGGTGCCGCTGAAGCGATCGGTATACCAGAGGTCTTCATTGCTGCCGCCCTGCAGATCCCCGTAACCGGTGGTCGTGACCTCACGCCCCCAGCCCTGGGCGTCCACCGCCGAACCGTAATTGGAAAAATCCAGGCGGGAGCGGTCGGGGCCGTGATTGCGACCGTGAGTGCCGGGCGGCGGGGCGCCCGCGCCCACCAGGATGGCGCCGGAGTCGGCCGCACTGCGGTTGAAGGGGTTGCGCCAGCTGTTCGGAAAGCCGGCCGGCCGCGTATTGTAGATGGAGGCATTCAGATTTTCCGCGCCATTGCCCGCGGCACCCACCACGATCATGCCCATGGTGACGGCATAACGGACAGCGGCAAAATCATCCGGCCACCACTCGATCGCAATATAGCCCTTTTGATCGCTGCGACCCTGAAAATTAAAACGTGGCCCGGGGCGATGCAATTCCAGCAGGATGATGTCGCCCTTTCTGGAGACCTGTGCCGCGCGTCGAATCGCCCCCGCCGTGCCCATGCCGCCAAAAATGGAAATGCCGCGTATCCGCGCATCGGGGGCAATGCCGGTAATACCAAAACTGTTTCGATCACCGCTGAGCACGCCGATGACGGCCGTGCCGTGATTGCGCCAGCCCATATCGCTTGACGGTGTACCGCCGACCACGCCCCCCTGATTGACGCGCAGATCTTCATGCGTAAAGCGCCAGGCACCCTCGATATCGCAGATACCGACACCTGCGCCGCGCCCACCGCTGAGTGTCGCGGCATAGTATGCATCGATGCCCGCCGGCGCAGGACCGAGGTAGGCCTGGCGTGCCGTGAAATTGATGGTGGCCGGTTCGGCCTCCTCCGCAATGGAACTCATCATGTTGATAAACTCCGGGGCCTCCTCCGCCATGGATTCGGCGCGCGTCTCACTGGGGGTCGCCGGTGGTTTTACATAGGCGGCCTCCACGGCTCCGCAACCGCACAGTTTCGCGGCCAGTGCCTCCAGTTTGTCTTCCGGTGCCTCCACCTTGTAGTACAGCGACAGGTCGGGCAGCTCAGCCATCATTGCCTCGTCGAGGGTCGCTGCTGCGGCCATTGAGCTCATCTCCTGCTGCAACTGTTCTTCGCTGTCACCAAACAGCGGCGCCATGGTGATCCCTTCCTTGCTCAAGATCGCGCTCAGGTCCTTGACGTCGGCCCCCGACAGCGAGCTCACCGTAGTCTGATGCGAGCGCAGCTCCGCTCCCTTCTTCGCCATTACAATGAGTTCGCTGGGCGGTAATTCATAAGAGTGCTCGGCAAACGCCGAGCCTTTTTCCGCTGACTTCTTTCTCGCCATGATCGTGTCCTCCTGACAGTGGTTTAAGGTAAAGAGGCAGGTTCTGCCTCGGGTTTACAATACGCCGCCCTGACGGCGGGCAGTTGGTCAAGCACCGTGGCAATACGCTGGCACTCTTCCCAATTTCCGGCTTCAATCACAAAAAAATAATTTTCGGCCTTTCCTTTTTCGTGACCTGGTTGCTGGTTTGAATATTGAGGCTTGATGATGACGTGTAACGCATCGATGGTGGTCGTCAGTTGCCTGACCATGGGGGCGGATTGATCCTGCACCTGAAACTGATGCGCGACCTCCGGGCTTAATTCAATGATAACTTCCATGTTATTTTGTGCGCTCCCGATGCACTCCTGTGCATTTCTAGTCCATTCCGATTGTGGGTATGCACGTCAGTACAAGCCTGACGCAGTAATCCTTTTCGGTAAGTGTTTTGCAAGGCTAGAGATATAGTAGAGGAAAATGCGCTCGTCAATGGCGCGGGATTATTACCCAATCACAAACGGCTTGCATGAGGGACGGGGTGTTATGACCCGGGTTGGCGATGTAAAAATCTAGACGCCGTAACGCAGGCGATACCACAGCATACCCACCCACTCGTGGAAGACCATGCTGGTCTGATGCAGTGCCCTGGCGCTGGGCAGAAAGGCCGACAGCTCCAGTTCGCGTTGACTGCTACCGCCGAAGGCGGTGGGGGCGGGATGCACGATGATCCCGAACTTCTCGAAGGATTTTACGCTGCGCGGCATGTGCAGGGCATGGGTGACCAGGTAGATCGAGGTGATGCCTTCTGCCTTTAAGATGTCGCTCGCGTATTTTGCATTTTCATAGGTGGTGTGGCTCTGCGTTTCGTGCCAGCGCACGGCCAGGGCATATTCCTCTTCGATGAGTTGCTGCATCATCTGTGCCTCGGACGGATGTTCGTCATCACCCAGACCGCCGCTTACCAATACCGGTAACAGGCTGCGGCGCGCCAGCCAGACCCCGTAACGTATCCGTTCCAGCGCCATCGCATTGGGTATGTCGCCGCCATATTCGGGACTGTCGTGACGCCGACCCGCACCCAGAATCACGATCGCCTGCGGGGGCTGTTCTGTCGTCTCGCTGACTACCTTCGGTGAGAGGGCAGTTACGGGCTCCAGCCAGGACAACAATAGCGTGGCACTGATGGGCAGACTGACGAGATACAGCAAGGCAAGACTACTTAATGCTATATGGCGTCCGCTGCGCGGGTAGCGCGGCATCAGCAGCAGGCCCAGCAGGGCTGCAATAATAAAACCACCCGGCGGTAAAATGAGTTGTTCCAGCACACCGCCGATGCCCACCGCCATGCTTATGCTTCCGTGCGCCCGCTACCGTGAGCGGCAACCGCATTGGCCAGCGTGGCGAATTCCTGCAGGCTCAGGGTCTCTGCCCGTCGCTGCGGATCGATGCCCACCGCCTCCATCCGCTCTGCGCTGATCATCGGCTTGAGGGTATTGCGCAGGGTTTTGCGGCGCTGGGAAAAGGCCTGCGTCACCAGCGTCTCGAACACCCTTGTGTTATCCACGGCCACCGGCGGCTGTTGATACGGCACCAGTCGCACCACCGCGGAATGGACCTTGGGCGCCGGAGAAAAGGATTCCGGCGGCACATCCATCAGCGACTCAACCCGACAGTGGTACTGCATGGCGACACTTAGCCGGCCGTAGCTTTTGGTGTTTGGCGTGGCGGCGAGCCGGTCTACCACCTCCTTCTGTAACATGAAGTGCATGTCCTTAATCACTTCATGCCGTTCCAGCAGATGAAACATCAGCGGCGTGGAAATGTTGTAGGGCAGATTGCCGACGATGCGTAAGGGACGGCCATCGCCCGCCAGCGAGGCGAAATCAAAGCGCAGGGCATCAATCGCATGGATCTGCAGCTGACCCTTGTCACGACAGTTTGCCGCCAGTTTGGGAATGATGTCCCGGTCCAGTTCGATGGCATCCATCGCCGTTACGCAGGGCAACAACGCCTCGGTCAGCACGCCCAGGCCGGGGCCGATCTCCACCAGGTGATCGTCGGTCTGCGGATGGATGGCGGCCACAATGCCCGCCACGATATACGGGTCCACCAGAAAGTTCTGCCCGAAACGCTTGCGGGCGCGATGCGTGGCGGGGCCGGTGGATGGCTTGTTGGAAGAACCCTTCATGCGACGGGGTGTGCCTGCGGATTATTTGTCTCCGTCATCGTGGTTTGATCCGTCTCTGGTTTATCATCTGGTTACTGTTCGGGTTACTGTTCTGGTTTATCTTCTGATTTATGTTCTGCCTGATGCGACAAGACATGCGTCACCATCTCGCTGGCGATGCGCAGGGCATACAAGAAACTATCTGCTTTGGCCTGGCCGGTGCCTGCCAGGGATAGCGCCGTGCCATGATCCACCGAGGTGCGAATAATGGGCAGGCCGAGGGTGATGTTCACCGCCTCACCAAAACCCATGTGCTTGAGCACCGGCAGTCCCTGATCGTGATACATCGCCAGCACCGCATCCGCGCGCGCCAGATTGTTAACCGTAAATAGTGTGTCTGCCGACAGCGGGCCTTCGATACTGCCCGGCCGCGCCTGCTGGGCGATGCGTGCGCGCACGGCATCCAGCGCCGGCGTGATCACCTCGATCTCCTCGCGCCCCAGATGGCCGTCTTCTCCGGCGTGCGGGTTCAGGCCGCAGACCAGAATGCGGGGGGCATCAATCCCCAGCCGGGTCTGTAGTTCACGATATAGAATCTCCAGCACCTCGGTCAGCCGTTGCGGGGTGATCGCGGCCGGCACCGCGGTCAGCGGCAGGTGGGTGGTCACCAGCGCGACACGCAGGCCTTCGGTGGCGAGCATCATCACCGGATGCCCGCCGGTGCGTTGGGCCAGGTATTCGGTGTGCCCGGAAAAGGCGATGCCGGCCTCATTGATCACAGCCTTGTGTACCGGCCCGGTGACCAGCGCATCAAACACGCCGCGTTGACAGCCATCGATCGCCGCATCAATCGTCTGCAGCACATAGGGGGCATTCAGCGGATTGAGGACACCGGCCTGCACCGGAGCGGCGAGGGCGATATCCCAGACCAGCAGGCGGCCGGCGCGGTGCGGTGCGCGCGGCTGGTGCTGCATTTCTGCAAACGGAATAATCTCCAGCGGCAGGCGCAGGGCGGCAGCGCGCTCGGCCAGCAGGCGCGCATCGGCGATGACCACCAGCGCAAAGGCGTGATCCTGTTGCGCCAGTTGCACGCACAGGTCCGGCCCGATGCCGGCGGGTTCGCCGGCGGTGATCACCAGTCGCTGTATGAATCGATTCATCGCTGCCTGTATCGTGGGGATGGTCAATTGTGTGGTTGTCGCCGTGGTCCGGCTGTTAGTTAGAGGCGATTTTCGACAAAGGCCTCATCACGGATGCGGCGTATCCACGCCTGCATGGCCGGGTCTGTTTTACGCGCGCGCAGCACCTCCTGGGCCTTTTCACGCTGCACCTTTGCGGTGTTGTCGTGGTCTCTGCGTTCCAGCACCTGCAGTACATGCCAGCCAAACTGGGTGCGTACCGGCTGGCTGATCTCATTCACTGCCAGGGCCTGCATCGCCTGTTCAAACTCGGGCACCATCTCACCCGGATTCACCCAGCCCAGGTCGCCGCCCTGGACGGCGGAACCGGGGTCCTTGGATTCGGCCCTGGCCAGCGATGCAAAATCCTCTCCGTCCAGCAGACGCCGGCGGATCTCGTGCAGCCGTGCGAGGGCCTGGTCATTGTCCTCTCCCAGCTCCGGGCGAATCAGGATGTGGCGGGCATGGCTCTGCGTCACCACATGCCGGGCCTCGGGGCTGCGCTGGTCCAGCAATTTAATGATGTGAAAACCACTGGGGCTGCGCAGGGCGTCGCTGATGCTGTTGTCTTGTTGCAAGAGCACCCAGTCAGCAAACAGGGTCGGCAGGGCGGCGGCCCGACGCCAGCCAAGATCGCCGCCTTCCAGCGCCTGCTGCCCGTCAGACACCGACACCGCAGTCTGATAAAAATCGGCGCCGGCACGCAGTTCGGCAACCACCTTTTCGGCCTTTGCCCGGGCCGCGGCAATGTTCTCCGCGCTCGCCGCTTCGGGTACGGAAATCAGGATATGGCCGAGATGGAATTCCTTATCGACACCACTGCGCAATGCCTGGTTGCTGATAAAGGTGTCTATTTCCTGTTGGGTGATGACGATCCGGTTGGTTACCTGGCTCTGCTGCAGACGATTGATGGTGATCTCTTCACGCATGTTTTCGCGAAAGTCTTCATAGTCCAGCCCCTCTCTGGCAAGGGTGTCACGGAACTGGCCCAGGCTCATGCGGTTCTGCGCGGCGATATTTTCCACGGTGCGATTGAGGGTCTCCTCATCCACCCGGATGCTGCCGCGGTTTGCAATCTGCAACTGAATGTTGCGCAGGATCAGGCGCTCCAGCAATTGGCGCTGCAGCACCGCGTCGGGGGGCAGCTGGGTGTTCTGCTGACGCAGCTGCTGTTTGATCAGCTGCATCTCCTTGTCCAGCTCGAGGGCGGTGATCACCTGATCATTGACCACCGCCACGATGCGATCCAGCGGATCGGCAATTGTCAGCGCGGCCTGCGCCGAGGGGCCGGTAAGGGGCAGTGTGATCAGGCTGGCCATCATCGCCAGCGTTACTATCATGCCCAGGCTTCGGTTGTTGCTTACAACTTGCTTCATGGAAAAGGCTCTCTCGGTTGCTATTGGCTGGCGGTTTTCGGTGGGCACCCGGCGTACGCATGCGGCGGCTCAGGGCGCTAGGATATCACGTGCCAGCAGATCCTCGACCTTACGGCCCACGCTGGTCAGGCCCTTCAGCTCCAGTTGCAGCCACAGGGAGTCGCTCAGCTCGGCCTCGCTGACATCCACCCGGTAACGGCGTTGCACCACGCGCAGCGACCAGCAGCAGCTCTGGTACTCGATGCCGGCCAGCGACTCCAGCGTCACCTCTTCTTCCAGCGCGCGCAGCCAGCGGCCCACCACCGACCAGCGCGCGGTCACCGGCCACATCCCGGCGATATCCACCTGCTTGCGGATGTCGCGTTCATAACGATAGCCCAGCCGCAGCACCCGGCGCTGATCCTTCTGATAGCGCCAGTCCAGGGTGCCCCGTTCGGTCTTCTCTTCGCGGTCATTCCACTGCCAGCTGGCGCTGGCGCTCTGGGTCGGTGTCCAGCGACTGCGCAGCATCGCCAGCCAGTCCGACTGCGCCTCGGTCTCCACGCTCTGCCCCGGCAGGGTCACCTCGCGGTCACGAAAATAGAGGATACGACCCAGGCCTGCGTTCAACAGTTCCCGGCCGCGCTCATCATAAAAGCGGGTGTTGAGCGCCAGGCTCAGCTGATTGGCGTCGCCGACACGGTCGGCCCCGTTGAAGCGATTTTCCCGAAACAGCTGATCAAAACCGAACAGCGACAGGCTGCTGTCAAACACCCGCGACACGCCGGCCGTATCGACGATCAGCTCATCCTGTTGCCGTTTGGGTACGTACAGATAATAGAGGCGTGGCTCCAGGGTCTGGCGTCGGGCCCGGCCCCAGCCCTCCAGCTCACGTTCGAACACCAGCCCGCCATCCAGGCTAAACAGGGGCAGGCTGCGCGCCGGGCTGGCATCGACGCCGGGATCCACCTCGTGTCGCGACTCCTGCAGGGCATACTGGGTGTGGCGGAAGGACAGCCTCGGCAACAGGAAGCCTGGCGCCCCGCGCAGCGGCCAGCCCAGCTGGCCCTGCAGATCCAGCCGACTGCCCACCACACCCTCGGCGCGATCAAAGCGCACCGCCTCACCCGCCAGGCTCAGGGTCAGTCCCGCCGGCGCCACCCATTCGCGGCTGGAGAGCCGCAGCTGGGGCAGGCGCTGATAGGGGCGGGCGCTGACCGGCAGACTTTCATCCAGGGTCTGATAACCCTGCAACAGCAGGTTCGCGCGCCAGGCCTCGCCACGGTATTCCACCTCACCCCGGCGCTCCAGGTGGGTCACGCTGGTGGTCGCCAGGTCACCGCCAAAGTCATCCAGATAGTCCTTGTCCGACGCGAAGCGGTAGTCCATCTGGGTCCGCCATCCCGCCGCCGGCGTGCCGGCGTGGCTAAACTTCAGCGCACTGCGCTCCTCTCCGAACACCCGGTCATCGCTGATGTGGCCCAGATCCAGCTGGCCGCGGCTGTTTTCATTCAGGTAGCGAAACTCGCCCTCCAGCAAGGTGCCGCGGCGCGTCATCAGCCGTGGGGTCAGGGTCGCATCCCGCTGCGGCGCCATGTTCCAGTACCAGGGTACCGCCACCTCCGTGCCCGCCACCGAGGTCTCACCGATCGAGGGCACCAGGAAACCGGTCTTGCGACCCGCCAGCGGAAAACTCAGGTAGGGGAAATAGAAGATCGGCACGTGCAGAAAACTGACGCGGGCGTGGCGGGCGACGCCCTCATTGGCCGCCGTGTCCAGCTCCAGGCTGGAGGCCCTCAGCAGCCAGATCTCATTGCCTTCATCGCAGGTGGTGAAGCGGGCCGCCTGCAGGCGGGTGCGGGTGGGGCCCAGCAGCTCCAGCCTGTCGGCCTGGCCACGAATATGCTGGTCGGTCAGCCAGAAGCGGGCGGGACTGAAATCGCCGCTGTCGGTCGCCAGGTCCAGACGGGCGCTGTCGCTGGTCAACACCTGGGTCCCGTTTTCGTAACGCACCTGGCCGTCGGCCTGCACGGTCTCGGTCTGTTCGTCGTAGTGCAGGCGGTCCGCCCACAGCCGCTGCCCGTCCTGGCGGCCCACCACCTTGCCCTCCAGCCGGTACTGATTTTTTTCGATTACTGCCTGGTCCGCGCTAAAGCGCCAGCCCGGCTGGTCGGTGCCCGCTGGCGCCGGGTATGGCGGGGCGATGTCGACAAAGGGTGTGCGGCAGTGTTGCCAGGGTATCTCCGCCGCCGACAGCGCCGGGGCGCACAGCAGCAGGGCGCCGGCCATAGCCGCCGTCGCCACTGCGACGCGGTGTGCACTATGGGCCAGGCGGGGTCTCGCGGGCATGTCGTGCTTATTTGCCAATACAGAAGCTGGCGAAGATCTTTCCCAGCAGCTCGTCGGCGGTGACCGTGCCGGTGATCTCGCCCAGCACCTGCTGGGCCTGCCGCAGCTCCTCCGCCAGCAGCTCACCGGCGGCGTAGTCCTGCAGCTGTCGTTGCCCATGCGCCAGGTGTTGCTGGGCCTGGGACAGGGCGTCCAGGTGACGGCGGCGCGCCATGAACTGGCCCTCACCGCTGGCCGCATAGCCGACACAGGTTTTGAGATGCTCGCGCAGGGCGGGCAGGCCGGCACCGGTCTGGGCCGAGACCGCCAGGGTCTCGAATCCCGTCACCGCCGGCTCCACCGGCGCCGCGCCCAGCAGGTCGAGTTTGTTCTGCAGCACCGTGATCGCCGGTCCGGCATCCGCCAGTCTGGCCAGCAGGTCCTGCTCCGGGGCGTCGAACGGCTGGGTCACGTCATGCAGGAACAGGATGCGATCGGCGGCCGCGATCTCCGCCCAGGCGCGGCGCACGCCCTCCTGCTCTACGGCGTCGTCGCTATCCCGCAGACCCGCGGTATCGATGATGTGCAGGGGCAGGCCATCGATCTGGATCTGCTCCCGCAGCACATCCCGGGTGGTGCCAGGAATGGCGGTGACGATGGCGGTGTCGCGGCCGGACAGGGCATTGAGCAGGGTCGATTTTCCGGCGTTGGGGCGGCCGGCGATCACCACGGTCATCCCCTCGCGCAGCAGGTTCCCCTGCTGGGCGCTGGCCAGCGTTTCGGCCAGCCGGGCCTGCACCGCCTCCAGCCGGGCCTGTACCTGGCCGTCGCCCAGAAAATCGATCTCCTCTTCCGGAAAGTCAATGGCGGATTCCACGTACTGGCGCAGCTCGGTGAGCGCCGCCACTAGCTCGTGCACCCGCTCGGAAAAGGCCCCCTGCAGGGAGCGCAACGCGAGGCGCGCCGCCTGGGCGGAGGCGCTGTCGATGAGATCGGCCACCGCCTCGGCCTGGGCCAGGTCCATCTTGTCATTGAGAAAGGCCCGCTCGGAGAACTCGCCGGGGCGGGCCGCGCGGGCCCCCAGGCCCAGGCAGCGCTGCAGCAGCATGTCCATCACCACCGGACCGCCGTGGCCCTGCAGTTCCAGCACATCTTCACCGGTAAAGGAGTGGGGGGCGGGGAAATAGAGGGCCAGGCCGGTGTCGAGCGCTGCGCCATCGGCGGCCCGAAAGGGGAGGTATTCCGCCTGGCGCGGGGCGGGCACATGGCCGACCATCTGCGCGGCGATGGCGCCGGCCAGGGGCCCGGAGATACGGATGATGCCCACCCCGCCACGTCCCGGCGGGGTGGCCAGGGCGGCGATGGTCTCTAAAGCGCTGTTGCGGTTGATCGCGTCACGGGTCTGCACTTTGGTTTGCAATCTGGTTTGCACTGAGGCTTGCACTATTTCCACCGTCGGCTCACTGCGCGTTTTCCGCCCCGGGGCGAGGCCGGCCTTACTACCGACCGCCTCCTAGCTGGCCTGCGCCTCGACCTGGCGGGTGATATACCATTGCTGGGCAATGGACAGGCAGTTATTCACCACCCAGTACAACACCAGCCCGGCCGGGAAGAAGGCAAAAAAGGCGGTAAAGATGATCGGCAGGGCCTGCATCACCTTTTGCTGCACGGGGTCCATCGGCGGCGGGTTGAGCTTTTGCTGAATGAACATGCTGATGCCCATCAACAGTGGCAGCACGTAATAGGGGTCCTTGGCGGACAGGTCCTGAATCCACAGGAAGAAGGGCGCCTGGCGCATTTCCACACTCTCCAGCAGCACCCAGTACAGCGCGATGAAGACCGGGATCTGCACCAGGATCGGCAGGCAGCCGCCCAGGGGATTGATCTTTTCCTTCTTGTAGATCTCCATCATCGCCTGGCTCATCTTCTGCCGGTCATCCCCGTAACGCTCCTTGAGAGCCTTCAGTTTGGGGGTCAGACGGCGCATGTTGGCCATGCTCTTGTAACTGGCGGCGGACAGCGGATAGAAGATCAGCTTGATGATCAGGGTCACGAAGACGATCGCCAGACCCCAGTTGCCCACCACGCTATAGATCTTTTCCATTACCCAGAACACGGGCTTGGCGAGGATATCCAGTACCCCATAGTCGACGGTCAGGCGCAGATTGGGATCGATCTGTTCCAGGCGATGCTGGTCCTTCGGGCCGGCAAAAAACCGTGTGCCGAAATGGGCGCGGCCACCCGGCTCGGCGACGCGCTCCTCACCGGAGAGGCCCAGCAGGTAACGGCCATCGGCCAGGGCCTTGGTGTAAAAGTGGCTGGCGGCATCGGCCGGGGGAATCCAGGCGGCCAGAAAGTAGTGCTGCAACATGGCGATCCAGCCGCCGGTGTTGTAACTCTGCTCCGGCTTCCATTGCGCCATGTCACTGAATTCCACCTTTTCGTAGGGGTCCCAGCTGCTGGAGACCACGCCACCCGTGTAGGTGTAGATGAACATGGACTCGCGCGCCATCTCGGTGCGCTGAAACTGCTCGTAGCTGCGACCCTTCCAGATCTCCTGACTGGCATTGTGTACCTCTACATCGATGGCAATGACATAGCTGTCGCGCTGGAAGGTGTAGGTTTTGGTGACCGCGATACCGTCATCGCTCTGCCAGCGCAGGGCCACCTTTAGCTCGTCCTGACCCTCGGTCAGCACATAGTCGGTTTGCTCGGCGCGATAGAGTGCATGGTGATCGGGGGCCTTGCCCTGTGAGGCGAGCAGGCCGGACTGCGCCACAAAATAGCGCGGCATGCGGTCATTCAATAACTGGATCGGGACCTCCGGCGTATCCTGTTCAGCCGGATACCGGGGCAAGGCCACCTGACTGATCTCGCCACCGGCGGTATTGATCGTCACCTTCAACATATCCGTGGTCACGCTGATCGACTCACCGCCCATCCTGGTGATGCCGGGCGCCGCATCGGCCTGGCTGCTGCTGGCGGGATCGCGCAGGCTCGGGATCACGGCCGGGGTATCGGCGGGCGGGACGGACGCCGTTTCACCCGCCACACCGGGGCCGCTGGTCTCGACCACCGCCGGGGCGGGCGGTTGATTTTCCGCCTGCCAGGCGGTGAAGATCATCAAAATGACCAACGAGAGGGCGATAAATAAAACCAGTCTTTGATTATCCATTATTTTTTACGGCGCACTTGTGATGATGTTGCTGTGAATGGGTACCGCCCGGGGCGTCCTGCCCGGGAACGAGATCGATGCCGCCCGGGTGCCAGGGGTGGCAGCGCAGCAGGCGCCGCAGGGCCAACCAGCCCCCCTTGATCACGCCATGCTGTTGCAGGGCCTCCTGGGCATAACAGGAACAACTGGGATAAAAACGGCAACTCGGACCGAGCAGGGGGCTCAGCAGATATTGATACGCACGGATGATGAGGATCAGGATTTTTCGCATCGTTTTGCGACTCTTCGCCAGTGTGCCTTCAGTGCCTTTGTCAGGTCCGGGTTGCTCGTCGTGTGTGCCGCGTCCCGATTCAACACCACGATATCCAGTCCCGACAGTATGGCGTAATGCTGCCTGAAACTCTCGCGGATCAGGCGTTTGACGCGATTACGTCCCACCGCGGTTTTGATGAAACGTTTGCTGATGGCCATACCAAGACGGGCATGATCCAACCCATTGTGTCGCGCCAGCACGGTGAGGGCGTTATCCGAGGAGCGGCATTCCGTTGCCTTGAACACGCATTGAAAATCGGCACTACTGAGCAGGCGATAAGTCTTCGGAAAACACTGGCCCGTGCATTTTTCGGCATGGCCATCCGTCTCATCTTCCGCCATTGGCTGATTCGCCATCTGCGATACCATTGAACCTGCTTTCAGTAGTGATGAGTTCAGCGGCTTATCCCACGTCTGTTCGACGGAAAACAGGCTGGATCTTCTGCTGGACCTTCTTAAGGGGAGCTCACGTCAGGTGAGCCCAGATCCGCAAACGGCCCCCGATCGTCTCATCCTGAGCCATCGGTTGGCGCGTCTGTTTTACGCGCTTAGGCGCTTACGGCCCTTGGCGCGACGGGCGCTGATGATCTTGCGGCCGGATTTTGTGGCCATACGGGCACGAAAGCCATGGGTACGCGCACGGCGTAAATTGCTGGGTTGAAAGGTTCTTTTCATAGCACTATCTTCCGAAGTTTTTAATTATGTCGCGGTGCATTGCTAGTCCCTACCCGATGTCCCGGGTCCGGAAAGAGCAGTGACACCCTTGAGTGTAGATTTTTGATTCACTTTGCCGGTCGCCTCTGGCGGCGGACCTTTTAGCACCGGGTCTTTACCACAGGTCTTTTTTACTGACTTATTTTTTACGAACTACTCTATGAGGAGTATGGGGTTCCACAAAAAGTGATCCGCTAAATCCGGCCCTAAAACCCAGGGCCTTATACCCGTAAAAAGCGGCGCAGATTACTTTAAAAAGGCCTGTTGTGTCAAGCGATTACCCCCTCTAACGGCGATAAGAGATATTTGTCCACCGGTGTGGATAACTTTCCCCGGCACGGGTAAACTCGGCGATCTTTATGGCAACTCGTTTTCAAGCGTAGCGCTTGGACCTTCACTGCACATCATGACCTATTTCGCCCTTCATGTCGGTTACCGCAGCCTCTCCCTCGTGGAGCGTCTGTCTTGAGCCTGTTTACCGAGATCTGGCGGCAGTGCCTGGTCCGTCTCGAGGCCGAACTGACCTCCCAGCAGTTCAATACCTGGATTCGGCCCCTGCAGGTGATGGAGGACAACACCCAGCTACGCCTGCTGGCGCCGAATCGTTTTGTGCTGGACTGGGTCAACACGCGGCTCCTCGAGCGCATCGAGGCGATGGTCAAGGAGACCGGTGACGACAGCATCCGTCACGACGTCATCCTGGAGATCGGCGGTTCCTCTCCCAGCCTCAACCAGACCGCCCGCCGCGAGCGCGCGGCCGGTAGTGCCGGCCCCATGCCGGTGCAACGGGGCAATGACCGGCAGCGCAACAGCAAGGTCTCGCACAATAGCGGCCTCAATCTCAGCGCCACGTTTGAAAACTTTATCGAAGGCAAATCCAACCAACTGGCCCGTGCGGCCTCCTACCAGATCGGCGAAAATCCGGGCGGCGCCTATAACCCCCTGTTTATCTATGGCGGGGTGGGGCTGGGAAAAACCCATCTCATGCATGCCGTGGGCAACCTCATTGTGGAGCGCAACCCGGCCGCCAAGGTCGTCTACCTGCACTCCGAGCGCTTTGTGCAGGACATGGTGAAGGCCCTGCAGCACAATGCGATCGACGACTTCAAGCGCTATTACCGTTCCGTCAATGCCCTGTTGATCGATGACATCCAGTTTTTTGCCGGCAAGGAACGGTCGCAGGAAGAATTCTTCCATACTTTCAATGCGTTACTGGAAGGTCAGCAACAGATCATCCTCACCTGTGATCGCTATCCCAAGGAGGTTTCGGGACTGGAAGAACGCCTGAAATCGCGTTTCGGCTGGGGATTGACCGTGGCGATCGAACCGCCGGAGCTGGAGACACGGGTCGCTATTCTGATGACCAAGGCCGCCCAAATGGGGGTGGAACTACCGCAGGATGTCGCCTTCTTTATCGCCAAGCGGATCCGCTCCAATATTCGAGAGCTGGAAGGGGCCTTGCGCCGGGTCACCGCCAACGCCAAGTTTACCGGCCAGCCCATCACCCCGGATTTTGCAAAACTGGCCCTCAAGGATCTCATCGCCCTACAGGACAAGCTGGTCACGATCGAAAATATACAGAAAACTGTCGCAGAGTATTTTAAAATACGCGTCGCAGAGTTATTGTCCAAAAAGCGAACCCGATCCATTGCCCGGCCCCGACAGATCGCCATGGCGATCGCCAAGGAACTGACCAATCACAGCCTGCCTGAGATTGGGGATGCCTTTGGCGGCCGTGATCACACCACCGTATTACATGCCTGTCGCAAGGTGGCGGACTTAAAAATAACGGAGCCACGCATCATGGAGGACTATTCGAACATTATGCGGACCCTGTCCAGTTAATGTCTTTCTCCACCACCTGACACACATAATGGGCAATAATGGATCGATATTGATACGGAAAACGACACAAATGATCCTCGTAAAAGCTCGGTCCAAATCCTGGGTACAGACTGTGGATAACTTTTTAAAACAATAGATTCACAAACTTATCCACATTTTGCCCACAGGATTTGGGGCATCGATACCGGCCTTATCAAGCGGGTTTGAAACGAGATAACTCATTGAATATAAATAATAAATAGAGTTATCCACAGTTGTGCGTAAGCCTAATAATAGTAATAATAACTTCTTTAAATAATACTTTATTTAAATAGATGGGATAAGAACAACATGAAATTCTCCATACAACGAGAAACCTTGCTCAAGCCTCTGCAGACGATTGTCGGTGTTGTCGAGCGTCGTCAGACCCTGCCGGTATTATCCAACATCCTGGTAGCAGTAAGCCCGGATAAGTTGTCCATGACGGCCACCGATCTTGAGGTGGAAATGATCGCTACGGTGGCTTTGGAGGGTGCAGTGCCGGGGGATATCACGATTCCCGCACGCAAGATCGTCGATATCTGCCGTGCCCTTCCCGATGGCGCCACCGTACAGATCGCCCTCGATACCGATAAACAACGGGTCACCGTGCGCTCGGGCAAGAGCCGGTTTAATCTCACCACCCTTCCGGTCAGCGATTTCCCCAGCGTAGACGAAATCACCAGCCAGTTTGATTTCTCGCTTCCCCAAAATATTCTCAAGCGTCTGATCGAGAAAACCAGCTTTGCCATGGCCCAACAGGATGTACGTTATTACCTGAATGGCCTGTTGCTTGAGATCTCAAAGGGCAAGGTGCGTGCCGTGGCCACCGATGGGCATCGCCTGGCCCTGTGTTCACACGACTGTGATGTCAGCCCTGCTGATACACTGCAGATCATTGTGCCCCGCAAGGGTGTGGCCGAACTGGTCAAATTGCTTGAGGATAGCGATGCGCCGGTGCAGATCCAGGTGAGCAATAATCACATCAAGATGAGGCTCAATGACTTTATTTTCACCTCAAAACTGATTGATGGCCGCTTCCCGGATTACGAACGGGTGATCCCCAAAAACTCAGATAAACATATTTCGGCCGAACGTGAGCTGCTGCGCCATGCCCTGCTGCGCACCTCGATCCTGTCCAATGAAAAGTACCGTGGTATCCGTCTGCGGCTGTCCAATAATCTGTTGCAGGCCCAGGCCAACAATCCCGAAATGGAAGAGGCGGAGGAGGAGATCGAGGTCAACTATTCCGGTGCTGATTTGGAGATCGGATTCAATGTCAGCTATTTTCTCGATGCCCTGGCCACCATTGATGATGACTCCGTGGCCATTGAACTCGGGGATGCCAACAGCAGCTGTGTGATCCGTCCCCAGGAAGACAGCAGCTGTACCTACGTCATCATGCCCATGCGACTCTAACGCGTCCGGCGGACAGCTGTCCGCCCAGCAGTACCTATGTTGATTAACCTGCGTACTTAAGGCCAATGGCCATTCAGACACTGGAGATCCAGCATCTCCGTAATCTCACCGATCTTGTCATTTCGCCGCAACCAGGCCTCAATTTTGTGTTTGGGGCCAACGGCAGCGGCAAAACCAGCCTGCTGGAGGCGATCCACTGTCTGGGTCGCGGCAAGTCCTTTCGCACCCACAAAACCAATCTGCTTATCAATGAGCATTCCCAGGCCTTTACCGTGGTCGGCAGGATTCGACAAAAGGGACGGAACATCACTATTGGTATGCAGCGTTCCGCGGGCCACAGCCAAATCCGCCTCAACGGCCACAATATCACCCGCATCAGCGAGCTGACCGAGGTTCTCCCCATTGCCGTGATCGACCCTGGACTCCATCGCCTGATGGAGGAGGGACCGGACCTGCGCCGACGATTCCTGGACTGGGGGGTGTTCCACGTGGAACACGCTTTCAACGGGATCTGGAATAACTACCGTCGTTGCCTGGCCCAGCGCAACGCGGCTCTGCGGGCGGGGTGGTCCCAACAGGCCATTGCCCACTGGGACCAGGAGCTGGCGGCAGCAGGCGGTCAGCTGGATCGGGCGCGTCGCGCCTATCTGGAGAGGCTGCTGCCTTTTGTCCGCGAGTTCCTTGTCGCGTTTCCGGCCGTCGCGGGGATCGATATCCGTTATTTGCAAGGCTGGCGTGAGGGAGAGGACTATCTCTCCTATCTATCTGCCCACTATCTCTCCGATCGAGAGCGGGGCTTTACCCAGTTCGGCCCCCATCGCGCGGACCTTCGGATCCGCATCGAAGGCGTAGAGGCGCGGGACTTCCTCTCCCGAGGCCAGCAGAAGATCCTGGTGGCGAATCTGATCCTTGCCCAGTGTCGGCAGATGACGGCACAGAATATCTCGGCGGTGGTGTTGGTTGACGATCTGCCTGCCGAGCTGGATGCCGGCACCCGGGAGATTCTGCTGGAGTTATTGCAGAATTCCCAGGCCCAGGTTTTTTTGACCTCCACCGACCCCACCCACTTTGCGACGCGACCGTCAGCGGCGGGGGTGTTTCACGTGGAACATGGTCGGTTGCGACCCGTATAACCAGATGCTGGTGATATCGCGGGAAGGGTCGTCACCGGGGCGATAGGCTGAATGCAACGGCACTTTACCGCTAAAAATGGTACACTAGCGGCTTCCTGACATGAGGTACGGCAATGGCTAGCGACACTACCTACGATTCAACCAAAATCAAGGTTTTAAGGGGTCTGGATGCGGTGCGAAAGCGTCCCGGCATGTATATCGGCGACACCGATGATGGCACCGGCCTGCACCACATGGTGTTCGAGGCGGTGGATAACTCCATTGATGAGGCCCTGGCAGGTCATTGTACGGAGATCAGTGTCACGATTCATGAGGATGGCTCGCTGTCGGTGGCCGATAACGGCCGGGGTATCCCGGTGGACATTCATGAGGAGGAGGGTCGCTCTGCCGCCGAGGTCATCATGACCGTGTTGCATGCCGGCGGTAAGTTTGATGACAACTCCTACAAGATCTCGGGTGGGCTGCATGGCGTGGGCGTGTCCGTGGTCAACGCCCTGTCCGAGGTGTTGAAGCTGACGGTCTGGCGTAACGGTGAGGCCTATTTTCAGGAATACCACCACGGCAATCCCGTCAAGCCGCTGGAGGTGATCGGGAAGACTGACAGGACCGGTACCGAGATCCGTTTCCTGCCGAGTAGAGAGACCTTCACGGATGTTGAATTTCATTACGACATCCTTGCCAAGCGCCTGCGCGAACTGTCCTTCCTGAACTCGGGCGTGCGCATTGTGCTCAGCGATGAGCGAGTCGGCAAGGATAAGAAGGATGTGTTCGAGTATAAAGGGGGGATCAGCGCTTTTGTGGAACACCTCAATCGCAACAAGACCCCCCTGCATCCCAGCGTGTTTGGTTTTGTGACCGAAAAGGATGGCGTCGTGGTCGAGGTCGCCCTGCAGTGGAACGACTCCTATCAGGAAAATATCTTCTGTTTTACCAATAATATCCCCCAGCGTGATGGCGGTACCCACCTGGCCGGTTTCCGGGGCGGGCTGACCCGTACCCTGAATCAGTATATTGAATCGGAGGGGGCGGCGAAAAAGGCCAAGGTGTCCATGACGGGTGATGATGCCCGCGAGGGGCTGACGGCAGTGCTTTCCGTGAAGGTGCCGGATCCGAAGTTTTCCTCGCAGACCAAGGAAAAGTTGGTGTCTTCGGAGGTGAAGGGCATTGTGGAGTCGGCGATGTCGGAGAAGTGCCAGGAATTCCTGATGGAAAACCCCACGGATGCCAAGGCCATTGTCAGCAAGATCGTGGATGCCGCCCGTGCCCGTGAGGCCGCCCGCAAGGCGCGCGAAATGACGCGGCGTAAGGGCGCGCTGGATATTGCCGGCCTGCCGGGCAAGCTGGCGGACTGTCAGGAAAAGGATCCGGCCCTGTCCGAATTGTTCCTGGTGGAGGGTGACTCCGCCGGTGGTTCCGCGAAACAGGGGCGGGACCGACGCACCCAGGCCATCCTGCCGCTGAAGGGCAAGATCCTCAATGTCGAAAAGGCGCGCTTTGACAAGATGCTGTCGTCGGCGGAGGTGGGTACCCTGATTACCGCCCTGGGTTGCGGGATTGGGCGCGAAGAGTTTAATGCCGACAAATTGCGGTATCACCGCATCATCATCATGACGGATGCCGACGTGGACGGTTCACACATCCGCACCCTGTTGCTGACCTTTTTCTACCGCCAGATGCCCGAGCTCATCGAGCGCGGCCACATCTATATTGCCCAGCCGCCCCTGTACAAGGTGAAGAAGGGCAAACAGGAACGCTATGTCAAAGACGACAGCGAGCTGAATGAATACCTGTTGCAGTCGGCACTGGAGAGCGCGGGCCTCCACGTGAGTGCCGATAGCCCGGCGATTGCGGGGGTGACATTGGAAACGCTGGCGCAGCAATACCTGACCGTGAAGGCCACCATTGGGCGCTTGTCGAGTCGTTATCACATGGAGCTGCTGGACAAGATTGTCTATATGCCGGCGCTGACGGCGGAAAAACGCACGGACAAGGCGGCGGCAACGGCCTGGTTTGCCGAGCTGAGTGACCGGCTCAATGCGGACGATACCAGCGCGGTGCATTATGAGATCGCCGTGGAAGAGGACAACGAACACGGCGGCTGGTTGGCGCGGATCAATGCCATCAACCATAACGTGGGTAATGAGCGGGTGATGGCCAGCGACTTCTTCGCCTCCAGCGAATATCAGAATATGGTCGCGCTGGGCGAACAACTGAAGGACCTGCTGGGCGAGGGGGCCTTTGTGCAGCGGGGAGAACGCCGCAGCGATGTCACCAGCTTCCGCCAGGCCCTGGACTGGTTGATGGCCGAGGCGCGTCGTGGCCAGCACATCCAGCGCTATAAGGGTTTGGGCGAGATGAATCCGGAACAGCTGTGGGAGACCACCCTCGACGCCACTGCCCGGCGTCTGCTGCAGGTGAGGATCGAGGACGCGGTGGCCGCCGACGACGTGTTTACCACCCTGATGGGTGACCAGGTGGAGCCACGGCGTGAGTTCATTGAAACCAATGCCCTGCAGGTCGCAAACCTGGATATCTAGATTGTAAGTAAGTATTTACATACAATGCAGCCATTGCGCCGTAAATAGGTAGAAGGTAATGATGCCCGGTGAGGGGGTATCGGCCGGTCCGCTACCCTGTCTGTGAACCCCGGCGTTTGGCGACAGAAGATAAAAAAAGGCGGCAACCTGGAGAGGTTGCCGCCTTTTTTGTAGCGAGGATCTAGTACTCCTTCATTATTACATTGAAGGAGTACTAGCCTCAGAGATGCGGAGGTAACGAGCCGGTGGTCAGCGTCTCGTCGGTCGCCCGGTTCACGCCTCCTGGTGGTAACGGATCACCCGCTCGACCTCATTTTTAGAACCCAGCACCACCGGCACGCGCTGGTGCAGGCCCTCGGGCTGGATCTCCATGATGCGCTCGCGACCGGTGGAACAGACCCCGCCGGCCTGCTCGACGATGAAACCCATCGGGTTGGCCTCGTACATCAGGCGCAGCTTGCCCGGCTTGCTGGGGTCGCGGGTGTCTTTGGGATACATGAAGATACCGCCACGCATCAGGATGCGATAGACCTCGGCGACCATAGAGGCCACCCAGCGCATGTTGAAATCCTTGTCGCGCGCACCGGTGGTGCCGGCGATACATTCATCCACATAGCGCTGCATCGGCGCCTCCCAGTGGCGCTGGTTGGACATGTTGATGGCGAACTCCGCGGTATCCTCCGGGATGGTCATACCGGGATGGGTGAGGATGAACTCGCCGACGTTGTGATCCAGGGTGAAGCCATTCACGCCCTTGCCGGTGGTCAATACCAGCATGGTGGAGGGGCCGTACAGGGTGAAACCGCCGCACACCTGCTGGGTACCCGGCTGGAGAAAGTCTTCTGCGGTGGCGTCCTTGACGCCCTCGGGGCAGCGCAGAATGGAAAAGATACTGCCCACCGACAGGTTGACGTCGATATTGGACGAGCCATCAAGGGGGTCAAAGGTCAGCAGGTACTTGCCCTTAGGGTATTGCGCAGGAATCGGGTAGATATCGTCCATTTCCTCGGAGGCCATGGCCGCCAGATGACCGCCCCATTCGTTGGCCTTGAGAAAGATGTCGTTGGAGAGGATATCCAGTTTTTTCTGGGTCTCGCCCTGGATGTTTTCACTCCCCGCGGAACCCAGTACACCCACCAGGGCGCCCTGGTTGACGCAGCTGGAGATGGCCTTGCAGGCCGTGACCACGTCGTTGAGCAGCGCAGTAAAGTCGCCGGAGGCCGAGGGAGAGTTACGCTGTTCCTCGATGATAAATTGGGTAATCGTTTCGCCAGTATGCATTGTCTATTCCTGTTCTAGTTTTTGATCAAAATTCGTAATGGTTCGGTTCGTAATCGCCCGGTCAGAGTTCAGCCATGGTTTTGCCATAATTCAGCCATGGTTTGGCGGCTGTGCAAGTCTGCCGATGGCGTGTGACACTGTGACAACAGACCCCAAAAGTGGCCGCGAACCGCACCACCACACTGCCCGGTAAATACCGCCCGCCGGAGCGGATAGTCACAGCCTGACAGAGGTGGAAAACCCCGCCGGGCCGGCCCACGCGCGGCGGAAAAGCCGACCATTCTAGCACACCCCCGTCTTTATTTTAAATACGGGGGATTCTGCCAACCCAGCGGCCACCGTTCCCGTTTAATAGTTGCCTGCTCCCAGTGCAGCCCGTAGCATATGCCGGATTTCCCGCATTGACCGATCAAGAAGAGAACCGAGATGACAAAAACCGTCCGTATCGCCACCCGTAAAAGCCCCCTGGCCCTGTGGCAGGCCGAATTTGTGCGCGCCAGTCTGTTGGCCGCCAATCCAGGTCTCAATGTGGAGCTGGTAAAGATGGTCACCCAGGGCGACAAGATCCTCGATACCCCGCTGGCAAAGGTGGGGGGCAAGGGCCTGTTCGTCAAAGAGCTGGAGCAGGGCATGCAGCGCGGTGAGGCCGATATTGCGGTGCACTCCATGAAGGACGTGCCGGTGGAGTTTCCCGAGGGCCTGCACCTGGCGGTGATCTGTGAGCGCGAAGACCCGCGTGATGCCTTTGTCTCGAATACCTATAACACTATCGAGGACCTGCCGCAGGGCGCCAGGGTGGGTACCTCGAGCCTGCGCCGCACCTGCCAGATTCGCGCCTGGCGGCCCGACCTGGAGATTCTGGACCTGCGCGGCAATGTGAATTCCCGGCTGAGAAAGCTGGATGACGGTGAGTATGATGCAATCATCCTGGCCTGTGCCGGTCTGCTGCGCCTGGAGTTTGGTGAGCGGATACGCACCCACCTGGATCCGGGCTTCAGCCTGCCGGCCATCGGCCAGGGCGCGGTGGGTATTGAATGCCGCATTGACGATCCTTTCATCAATGGCCTGATCGCACCGCTCAATCACTCGGCGACGGCGATTCGGGTGCGGGCCGAGCGGGCCATGAATCATCGCCTGGAAGGCGGCTGCCAGGTACCCATTGGCGGTTTCGCCGAACTGGACGGCGACACTCTGCTGCTGCGGGGACTGGTGGGTCGCCCGGATGGTACCGAGATGGTACGGGGTGAGATTGCCGGGCGGGCCGAAGAGGCGGAATTTCTGGGCACCACCCTGGCGGATGACCTGTTGTCCCGCGGCGCCCGCGAGATATTACAGGAAGTCTATTCCTAAGAAATGTCGACCCCCGAGACGGATCTGTCGGGTATCACGGTCGCCGTCACCCGGCCGGCGCACCAGGCAGAATCCCTCTGTCACTCCATCCAGGCCCTGGGCGGCACCGCGTTACGTCTGCCGGTGATCGCCATCGGCCCCTGTACGGCTGCCGATGCGCAGAGGCTGGCGGAACAGCTCCGCCGGCTCGACGAATATCAGCTGGCCATCTTCATCAGCGCCAACGCCGTTTCCGCCACTCTGCAACAGCTGCCACCCGGACAAGTCTGGCCGGCAACGGTCGCGATCGCCGCCGTGGGTCAGGCCACCGCCCGGGCGATCAACGCACAAGGAAGCGCCCACGGACTGGTGGTATCGCTGGTCTCCCCCGAACCCTACAATAGTGAGGCCCTGCTGAGCCTGGAGCCGATGCAGAACCTGCAGGGCCAGCGCGTGATCATCTTCCGTGGCAAGGGGGGGCGAGAATGGCTCGGCGACACATTACAGGCGCGAGGCGCGACGGTGGAATACGCGGAGTGTTATCAGCGCGTAACGCCGGCCACAGACATGAGCCCATTGTTCCAGTTATGGGAGGCGGCTGTGCGAGTGCCGATTGTGGTGACCAGTAATGAGGGCCTGGAAAACCTGCATGCAATGGTGGGTGAGTCTCATCTACAATCACTCCTGAAGTCGCCGCTGATTGTCGTCAGTCAGCGCGCAGTAGACCTGGCTGAGTCGCTGGGATTTAAACAAAAACCCGTGGTGGCAAAAACGGCAAGTGATGAGGCCCTTTTGTCGGCCATCAAGTGGTGGAAGAGACATGAGCGATAAACCCGTAACAGCGAATTCCGAGCCAGCAAAACCCGAGGCCGCGAAACCCAAGGCCGCGAATGCCGATGCCACGAAAGCCGGTATCAGCCAGGAATCGACCGCGAAGGCTGGGCCTGCGGCTGGCGCCGCCACAAAGCCGACGGAGACGGCCAAACACCAGCCGGCGGCGAAAAAGAGGACAGACAGCCATCGCTCCCCGCTATCCCTGCTGGCGATGTTGATTGCCCTGCTCGCCGCGGGTGCCGCCGGTTATGGGCTCTGGCTGTTACAGATACAGGTGCCCCTCGGCGCGCAGCTGGTGAAAACCCAGGCTGCCTTGCAGACACAGGTCGCCCAGCTGGAACAGGGCTTGCAGCTCAGCCGCGCAGAATTGACGAAGCAGACGCGTGCACAGCAGGTGGTAGAGGATGAACTGCAGACGCTGGGCACGGCGATGCAGGATCTGTCGGCCAGCCTGGGCCGCAGCACCGTGGCCTGGCGCATGGCGGAGGTCGAGTATCTATTGACGGTGGCGAATCACCGCCTGATCCTGGCACAGGACCGTGAAACCGCAATCGCGATTTTTGAGACCGCCGATGAGCGCATCAGGGCGATTGGTGACACCTCGTTATTGAAGGTGCGCAAGGCAATAGCGGACGAATTACAGGCCCTGCGCGCGCTGCCTGAAGTGGATGTTGCGGGACTGGCGCTGCGCGTCGGCAGCCTGCTCGACAGTGTTGAACAGTTACCCCTGCGGGATAAAAACCGCATCGCCGCCGCAACCCGGGAGACTAGCGCAGAAACACCGCCGGCCGACTGGCAGCAGTTTGCGTTGGCCGTGTGGAACGATCTCAAAAGCCTGGTGCAGGTACGCCGTCACCAGCAGCCAACCGAGCCGTTACTGCCGCCAGACCAGACTCGACACCTCTATCAGAATCTCAGCCTCAAGCTCGAACAGGCACGCCTCGCCGTGCTGCAACGTGACACTGCGCTATTCCACCAATACCTCACGGAGGCAGAGGACTGGATACGGCATTATTTTGAGGCCGAATCCGCGGCGGTGGTCAATGCGCTGACGACGTTGGACACGCTGGCCGATAGTGAACTGCGGCCGACGATGCCGGATGTGAGTGCATCGCTGCGTCTGCTACGAGAAGTCATGCAGCAGCAACGAACCGCGACGCGGGTCGATAGCAAGCAGGGCACAACAGAATGAAAATACTGCTGATCAGCCTGGTGACATTATTAATAGCGGTGGTGGTCGCCCTGATCGCCATGGAAGATCCCGGCTACATGCTGATCGCGGTTGGAGGCTGGACGGTGGAGACCACCGTGGCATTGAGTGCGGTGATCATCGTGCTGGTATTTGTCACGCTCTATTACAGTATCCGCGCAACCCGGCGGGTATTGTCAGTACCCGAGGGCGTACGGCAGTGGCGAAAACAACGCCGCGAACAGCAGGCGTTAAAATCACTCACCCGTGGCCTGATTGATCTCGCGGAGGGGCATTGGGCAGCCGCGGAAAAGAAGGTGCTGAAATACGTGTCGGTGAGCGATAACCGTTACCCGGCCAAAGGCTCCACCAGGGACTCTATATCAGGTGAGGCGACATTACTCAATTATCTGGCGGCGGCGCGTGCCGCCCAGGCACAGGGCGCAGATCAGCGGCGTGACCACTATCTGAAACTGGCGCATGAGAATCACCCAGCGGCGGATATTGCGGTGGGTCTGACCCAGGCGGAATTGCAGCTTAAGCAGAATCAACTGGAACAGGCGCTGGCAACGCTACGACATCTGCAGCAGCTGGCACCGAAACAGCCGCAGGTATTGCAGGCGCTGGCGAAGCTTTATAAGCGGCTGGGTGATTGGGAACATGTATTGGAAATAGCGCCCTTGTTACGCAGGCATAAAGTGATGTCGGCAGACGCGGTTACCGAGCTTTCAGAACAGGCCTATTTGATGTTATTGCAGGCGGCGGATTCATTCTCCGAACTCTCCGATGTGTGGAGGCGCATGCCCGAGCCCTATCGGGAAACCGAAACCATTCTGGCGAGCTATGTAACACGCCTGCTGGAGATGGGTGAAAGTAATCTGGCCGAGCCATTGCTGCGTCATGCATTGCATCGACAGTTTAGTGAACCCCTGCTGCGGCTATACGGAAAAATAGAAGGCGCGGAGCCTGCTCGCCAATTGGCGCTGGTGGAATCCCTGCTGTTGAGCCATGCGCGAAATGCCGTTGCCCTGTTGACGGCGGGACGTTTGAGTCTGCGTAACAAATTATGGGGCAAGGCGCGCAGTTATCTGGAGGCCAGTGTGAATGCGCAGCCGAATGCGGAGGCCTATAATGAGCTGGGCAACCTGCTGGAGCGCATGGGCGAAAGTGTGGGAGCCGCGGAATGTTTTCGTGCCGGCCTGAGTCTGCTGCCGGGCTGTGAGCAGTCCACTCCGATCAGTATGGAGCTGGCGGCGAACCCGGTGATTGCCCTGTCGAATGAGGCCGTTTCTGAATCAGAGACGGTGATGAGAAAGGCCGTAGCCGGTCTGCGTACCACTACTTCCGGTGAGAGCCGAACCGCTATTGAGACGGCCGAGGCCGCATCTACAAAAGACGAAAAATAGACCGCCGGCGATGTCGGAAATACGTTGGCCTATTCAGGCTTGGGTGTCTGAAACTCAAAGGCATCCGAGAAATAGCGATCCTCTCTCAGGCCATGCGGTTTGAGGGCATCAAGGGCAGCATGCACCATTACCGGCGGACCACAGGCATACACATCAAAGCCCGCCAGCCCTGCAGGAAAATCCTCGATCACGGCATTGTGCACATAACCCGTACGCATTCCCTCAGCAGGGGCGCTGCCGTTGGCTGACGCGGCCTCGGGCTCGGAAAAGACCGGCACAAAATGAAACTGTGGCAGGTGCCTGGCCCACTTGCGTGGCAGCGCCTCAAGATAGAGGTCTTTGTGGGCACGCACCCCCCAGTACAGATACATGGGCTGGTTCAGACCCTCGGCCAGGGCGTGTTCGATAATGCCCTTGATCGGCGCGAAACCGGTACCGCCGGCGATGAAGATAAGCGGACGCTGGGCCTCTTCGCGCAGAAAGAAACTGCCATGCGGACCCTCAATACGCAGGATATCCTTCTCGTGTAGTTCATCCATCACATAGCCGGTGAAATTCCCGCCCTCCACGTGCCGAATGTGCAGCTCGAACAGCGCATCATCGTGAGGGGCATTGGCGAGCGAAAAGCTGCGTCGGCGGCCATCGGGTAACAGGATGTCGATATACTGCCCGGCGCGAAATTGCAGTCGCTCGGTGTCGGGAAGTTTCAGGTACAGCCGCACCACATCATGCGAAAGAAATTCCTTTTTCTGCACCTTGGTGGGCAGGATTTTGACGGGCAGGTTGTCGGCCGCGCCGATCTCCTTGATCTCTACGCTCAGGTCCGACATTGCGCGGGCCTGACAAAACAGCGCCAGGCCCCGGCTGATATCCTCGTCGCTGAGGGCGGGTGGGCGTTTCGTGCCATAATCCACCGTGCCGCTGAGCAGCCTGCCCTTACAGGCGCCGCAGCCACCACCGCGACAACCGTAGGGAAAGGCATAACCGTGTCGCAGTGCTGCATCTAGAATGGGTTCGTCGGATTCAACGATAAAGCTGTGGCCGCTGGGCTCAATTCGAACTGTAAAACTCATGAACATCCCGGAATTGTATAAAAGGTCAGCGATTATGCGTGAAACACGGGGCGTAAACCACCTATGAAAACTGTGCTTATTGTGGGCTGTGGCGATATCGGCGAGCGTATCGCCGGATTATACCGGCAGAAAAACGTATCGGTGGTGGGACTGGTGCGCAGCGCGGAGAGCGTGCACCGATTGCAGCAGGCGGGGATCACACCGCTACAGGCCGATCTCGGCCAACGGTCCGGTCTGGCTACACAACCGGCGTTACCCACGGCGGAGGCCACGGTGTTTTATCTGGCCCCACCGCCGAATGAGGGGGATACCGATCCGCTGTTGCGCCAGTTTCTGGCGGGTATTGCAGCGAATGCCCTGCCGGAAAAACTGGTGCTGCTCAGTACCACCGCCGTATATGGCGACTGCCAGGGTGATTGGATCAACGAGTCGCATCCGGTCAACCCGCAAACCGCACGGGGCCGGCGCCGGCTGGATGCGGAACAGCTTGCGGGTGAATGGTCACAACAGACCGGGGTGCCGGTGGTCATCCTGCGGGTCGGCGGCATCTACGGCCCCGGCCGCCTGCCCATCGAGCGTATCAGACAGGGCCTGCCTATTCTGAACGAGGCGGAGTCTCCCTATACCAATCGCATCCATCAGGATGACCTGGCCCGGATCTGCGTGGCGGCCGCCGAGCGCGGTACTGCGGGTGAGGTATACAACGTCGCCGATGGTCAACCCGGCACCATGTCGGCCTATTTCAAGGCGATCGCCCGGGCCCATGGTCTGCCGCTGCCGCCGGAGGTAAGTTTGGCCGAGGCGGAAAAGGTGATGAGTGCGGGGATGTTGTCCTATCTGCAGGAATCACGCCGGCTGGATAACCATAAGTTGCTGGCTGAGTTGGGAGTGGAGTTGCGCTATCCGAACCTGACAGCGGGCCTGGCTGAATGTTCTGATGTAGTGGTGCACACTTAAGCACACGCTACGTTATCCACAGCTAATCACGCGGCGCTGGATAAGCGCTATGCCCCGGCTAACGGGGCACCATGACACGGTCCAGACATTCGCCTATTTTAGGTTATGGGCTGTAGGTGCGGGTGTTAGGTTGCGGGCGATGGCGTCGATCAACTGCCGGGCCAGGCTGGTCTTGGATGCCGTGGCAAGCTGCTGCAGGCTATCCGCCGTGATGATCAGCAGGGCGTTGTCGTCGCTTTCAAAGCCCATATTCTCAGCCACCAGATTGGCGGCAATCATGTCGAGATTTTTTCTTTGTAGTTTTTCCCGTGCGTGTTGTTCGAGGTTCTCTGTCTCGGCAGCGAAGCCGACGGTATAGGGGCCGTGTTTTAGTGCGGCGACCTCGGCGAGGATGTCGGGATTGCGTTGCAGTTGCAGGTTGATACTGTCCGCGTCTTTTTTGATTTTGTGGCCAACGACCTGCACGGGTCGATAGTCGGCCACTGCGGCGGCGCTGATGAAGATGTCGCTGTGTTTAGCTTGCTGCATGACGGCATCAAACATTTGCTGCGCGCTACGCACGTCGATACGCCTGACCCGCGGCGGTGTGGCCAGCGCGCTGGGTCCGCTGATCAGGGTCACCGTGGCGCCGGCCTCGGCAGCGGCCTGGGCGATGGCGTAGCCCATCTTGCCGGAGCTGCGATTGCTGAGATAACGCACAGGATCGATGGCCTCCTGGGTAGGGCCGGCGGTGATGAGCACGGTGCGACCGGCAAGCGACCCGCTCTCAAACAAACCCGCGGTTAGGTTGGCCAGGGGTTCCGCCTCCAGCATGCGGCCGGGGCCGACCTCGCCACAGGCCTGATCGCCGCTGTCGGGACCGAACTGGTGTATGCCCCGCTCGCCGAGCTGGCGCAGGTTTTGCTGGGTAGCGGGATTGGCCCACATCTGCTGATTCATGGCGGGGGCGATGGCGATGGGTGCCGCCGTGGCCAGACAGAGGGCGCTGAGCAGATCGTCGGCGCGACCCTGGGCCAGGCGGGCGATGAAATTGGCGCTGGCCGGGGCGATGACCACCGCGTCGGCCCAGCGCGCCAGTTCGATATGGCCCATGGCGGCCTCGGCCCCGGTGTCGAGCAGGGCCGTGTGTACCGGGTTGCCCGACAGGGCCTGAAAGGTCAGCGGGGTAACGAATTCGGCGCCGCCCTCGGTGAGCACCACGCGCACCTCGGCCTGCGCCGCCCTGAGTTGGCGCACCAGCTCGGCGGCCTTGTAGGCGGCGATGGAGCCGCTAACGCCGAGTAGGATGTGCTTGTTGCTGAGGCTGTTCATCGGAGTGTGTGCATAGTGCCTGGACTGGCAGGGAGACCCTGATATTTTAGAGGGGCCTATTTTATACGAATTGGCGGATAATATCTGAATCCGCGGTTAAGCCACGGATTCAGGGATTCAGGTATAAAGATAAAAGCACAAGGAGCGTGTAATGCCGATTACCGACTGGCCCCTGCAGGAACGTCCACGGGAGAAGCTGTTGCAGCGCGGCGCGGCGTCGCTGTCGGACGCGGAGTTACTGGCGATATTCCTGCGCACCGGGGTGCCGGGAAAAACCGCGGTCGATCTGGCGCGTGATCTGCTGACCCGGTTTGGCAGTCTGCGGGCACTGCTGAATGCCGACCTGAAACAGTTTTGCGAGGGTGAGGGGCTGGGCCAGGCGAAGTACGCCCAGCTACAGGCGACCGTGGAAATGGCGCGCCGGCACTTTTCAGAAATCCTGCAGCGGGGCAGCGCCCTGGAAAATCCGGCACAGACCCGGGACTATCTGATGGCGCGCCTGCGGGACTATTCCTTTGAGGTGTTTTCCTGTCTGTATCTCGACAACCGGCATCGGGTGATCCAGTTTGAAGAGCTGTTTCGGGGCACCATCAATGGCGCCAGTGTGCATCCACGGGAGGTGGTGAAAAAGGCCCTGGGGCACAATGCCGCGGCGGTGATCTTTGCCCACAACCATCCCTCCGGGGTGGCGGAGCCCAGCGCCGCCGACCGGGAGATTACCCGGCAGCTAACCGCCGCCCTGGCACTGGTGGATGTGCGGGTGCTGGATCATGTAGTGGTGGGGGATGGGGCGACGGTGTCGTTTGCCGAGCGGGGTCTGATCTGATGCGGGACGCAACGGGTTCAGGAATCTTGTTTGCCCAGGGCGTGATCCAGCGCATCCAGCGTCTGCATTAATTCATCGGGTTCAGTGTCGACCTTTTCTGGTTTTTGCGGCGGCGTAATCTCATCGGAAATCCAGCGGAAGGTGATGAGGCTGATGTTGTCAGCCGCCGGGTAGCTGCGAAATTCGGCCTGGTAGGCAATGCGCTCTACTGCCTGATCCAGGGTGTTCTGGCTCAGGGTATCGGCGAGACTGTCCTCGGTTAATGGCCCCCACAGACCATCACTGCACAACAGGATCATGTCGTATTTTTCCAGCGGAATCTTTTCGCTGACGGTGGGAATCGGGGGGTGTTTCTGATAGCCCACACAGCGAGTGACCAGATGGCGCTGGGGATGATTGTCCAGTTCCTCGACGCTGAGTTTACCCTTGCGACGCATCTCCTCGATCCGGGAATGATCGGTGGTGCGCATGCACGGTTTGCCGCCGCGAAACAGATACAGGCGACTGTCGCCGACATGCGCCCACCAGGCGCAGCCATTCTGGATGAGACACACAACACAGGTAGTACGAGGTTCGATGGGCGGGTACTGCTCATTGCCTGCACGCAGCACAGCGAGGTGAGCATCCGCGATAAGTTCCTTGAGATAGGCGCCAGGATCATCCACCGGTAAGGTAGAACGCTGAAATTGGCGCAACATACGATTGACCAGCGACCTGGAGGCAATCTGGCCGCCGCGATAGCCGCCCATGCCATCCGCAAGCACCAGCAACACGGCATTGTCGTGTTCGACAACACCGATACGGTCTTCGTTGACAACACGATTACCGAGGCGAGTGGTCTTGCTGAGTTGATACTTCATGTTATAGGGGCCGGGTCAGGGTATGCACGATCTTGTCCAGCAGGTTGTCTTCGGCGGCATCTTCCCGCTGCAGGACGGCCAGAAATTCATCGACCGTTTGTGGCCGCAACAGGGGATCCATCTCCATCGCCCAATCCAGCGCCTCCAGCAAGGAGGCCGAATAGCGCCGTTTAAAGGCGGACTTGGCGGAGCGTAATTTGTCCTTTTCATTGCGGGTCTTGGCGGACGGGGGTGCGCAGCCCTCGATGCAGGCCCGCATGGTGGCGCCAATCGCGTAGATGTCGGTCCAGGGGCCGATGTAGCCGCCAAGATTGTATTGCTCCATCGGCGAAAATCCGGCGGTGACCACCTGGCTGACTTGTAATTTACGGCTGGTGTTGCGCGGATGCACCGCGCCAAAATCGAGCAGCAGCGGAATGCCGCCGGGACAGAGATGGATATTGCCGGGTTTGATGTCCAGATGCAGAAAACCCGTCTCATGCACCAGCCGCAGACCGTCAAGCAGGGGCGGAAAGATCGTTTTTAAAAAGGTCTCGCTGAGATTACCGTCGCGGCTCTTGATGTAACCCTGCAGGTTCTTGCCTGGGCGATATTCCATCACCATATAAACGGTGCCATTGGCGCGGAAGAAATTCAGCACCCGCACAATATTGGGATGTTTGAGCTTGATCAGCGCCGCGGCTTCTTGCAGAAACAGGCGCATGCCCTCATTGTGGTGTTCCTGCTGCTGACCGCCCTGCGGCATGACGAAACCATCGGGCAGTCGCTGGGCCAGCTTGTTGGGCATGTATTCCTTGATCACCACCCGCAGCTCGGCGTGCAGATCGGTGGCGAGGTAGACAATGCCAAACCCGCCCGCATTCAGGGTCTGGTCGATCCGGTAGTGTTCCAGTTCAGTGCCGGCGGGGAGGACAATGTCGGATTGAGTCATAAATAGGAGAGCCGGGCTTTTGTAAATGGAACCTACATTTAGTTGCGGTTAAACTGCACCATCCTTTGACGGGTTGGTGTAATTTTTGGAGCACTTTTTTGGAGCACTAACGATGATACGCAGCATGACAGCCTTTTCCCGCCAGGAGGGTGACACCGAAAATGGGCAACTTGCATGGGAATTAAGATCGGTCAATCACCGATTTTCTGAAGTCAGCCTGCGGTTACCGGAGGAGTGCCGGTTTCTGGAGCCGACGATTCGCGAGCAGATCGCCAAACGGATAAACCGCGGCAAGATCGATGCGACCCTACGCTATCAGACGGCGGTGGCGGATCAGCAGCCGCTGGAGCTGGATCGGGCGCTGGTGGAACGGGTCGCCCACGCCACCCGTGAAATTGATCAAATTTTATACAATGCGGCCCCGATCAGCGCCCTGGAAGTCCTGCGCTGGCCGGGCGTGCTCAAGGCCCCGGAAAAGGGCCCCGAGCGGCTGGCGGCGGATGCCCTGGCCCTGCTGGATCTGGCGTTGACCGAGCTGCTCGACACCCGGGCGCGGGAGGGGGAAAAGCTCCAGGCGGTGATCGCGGCGCGCTGTGACGCCATCGACGAGCAGGTAAAAGTGGTCGAATCGCGCCTGCCGGAGATCCAGCAGGCCGCGCGCGCCCGGTTGGAACGGCGGCTGGCGGAGATCGCCGGCGAGCTGGACCCGGCGCGGCTAGAGCAGGAGATCGTCCTGCTGGCCAACAAATCGGATGTGGACGAGGAGATTGAGCGCCTCAAGGCCCATGTGGAGGAGGTCCGGCGGGTAATGACGCAGGACGAGCCCGTGGGTCGACGGCTGGATTTTCTGATGCAGGAGCTCAATCGTGAGGCCAATACCCTGGGTTCGAAATCGGTACACACCGATACCACCCGGGTGTCGGTGGAGCTAAAGGTACTGATTGAGCAGATGCGCGAACAGATCCAGAATATTGAGTGAGCGCAGCCTGGGCTGGTTCGGCACACTTAACGACATTTAACGGTATTTAGGAGTGCAATAATGTCTTTTAACGGCAATATTGATCATGAGCGGAACGGCGGAGGGTCGGTTGATGAGTCAGGGCGATAAGGCCGAGGGCACGCTGTACATCGTTTCCGCCCCCTCCGGGGCCGGGAAAACCAGCCTGTTAAGGGTCCTGCTGGAGAATGCGCAGGGCATCGGCCTGTCCATCTCCCACACCACCAGGGCCCGGCGGCCCGGCGAGGAGGACGGCGTCCATTACCATTATGTGGATGAGCCGACTTTCACCAAAATGGTCGGGGACGGGGCCTTTCTGGAGCACGCGAAGGTCTTCGACAACTATTACGGGACCTCACAGGCCGCCGTGCTGGCGCAGCTGGCATCGGGCCAGGACGTGATTCTGGAGATTGACTGGCAGGGTGCCCAGCAGGTGCGCCGGCATTTCCCGCAGGCGGTGGGGGTCTTCATTCTGCCACCCAGCAAGCAGGCCCTGCGGGAGCGGCTTACCGACCGCGGACAGGACGACACGACGATCATCGACCGTCGCATGCGCGATGCGGAGGCCGAGATGTCCCATTATCCCGAGTTCGACTATATCGTGGTGAATGACGATTTCCAGACGGCGCTGCACGACCTGCGTTCGATCATCGCCAGTCAGCGCCTGGCCATCCGCCGCCAGGCCGTGAGCCTGCAGGGGCTGTTAAGGGAGCTGCTGGACTGAGGTGCGCAGCAAAATCGCCGATCTACCGCGGCAGGATTTTTTAAGATTTTTAAGGGCTTACCGGCGTTTTTTCTGGCCTTTTCGGGCATGATTCTGTAGACTTTTTGGCCCCTGTGGTCATCCGTATCGGTCGGGCCACAGCCTCATACTAGTAGACAGCATTGTAGTGAAATCACTGGGAGTTTGGCGTCATGGCACGAGTTACCGTAGAAGATTGTTTGGAAAATGTAGAGAGCCGTTTCGAGCTGGTGTTGCTGGCGAGTAAGCGCGCCCGCCAGTTGGCCGCCGGCAAAGAGCCCCTGGTCAACTGGGAAAATGACAAGCCCACCGTGGTTGCTCTGCGTGAGATTGGTGAAGGCAAGATCACCAGCAAAATCCTGCAAGACATGGCCAGCGAAGAAAAGCGGGCGCGGGCGGTTGCCGAGGTTGAGGCGGCGTTCGAGACCCCTGAGTTGACCGACGAAGAGTAGACCGTACTACCCCGTTTCATGTTAGCGGCAGGCATTGGTGATAGGCCCGGTTCGTAACGTCGTAATGTAATCTTTGATCACTCCGCTTCGCATGAGGCTAACCGTGAAATTGTGAGGGCCCGGTGTTTTTAATCCATGATCTGTGTACTCTGCTCGAAGGGTATCTTGAACCGGATCAGGTTAAAGAAGTCTACCGGGCCTATCTTTTCGGCGCTGAGGCGCACGAAGGCCAGCATCGCCTGACGGGCGAGCCCTACATCTATCACCCCCTGGCAGTGGCCAAAATCCTGGCCGAAATGCGGATGGACTACAACACCATCATCGCCGCCCTTCTGCATGACGTTATTGAAGACACCACCACCGCACGCGAGCAACTGGCCAGCGAGTTCGGTGAAGAGGTTGCCACCCTGGTGGACGGCGTCACCAAACTCACCCAGGTTGAATTTGGCAGCAAGGCAGAAGCCCAGGCAGAAAATTTCCGCAAGATGATTCTCGCCATGGTGAAGGATATTCGTATCATCCTCATCAAGCTGGCGGACCGACTCCACAACATGCGCACACTGGGTGTGATGCGGCCGGATAAAAAACGGCGCATAGCGCGTGAGACGCTGGAAATCTTTGCGCCCATTGCCAACCGGCTGGGCATGAAGAACATCTGTCTCGAGTTAGAGGATTTATGCTTCAGGGCAATCTATCCGCTGCGCTATCAGGTTCTGGAAAAGGCGGTAAAACAGTCGCGCGGCAACCGAAAAGAGATCATCGATAAGATTCGCGTCTCACTGGAAGAGCGGCTGCACAGCGAGGGCATGGATTTTCAGGTCGAGGGAAGGGAAAAACATCTTTACAGCATTTATCAAAAGATGCGCAACAAGGGCCTGAGCTTTAACGAGGTGTTTGACGTGTTCGCCTTCAGGCTGGTGGTCGATAAGGTGGACACCTGCTATCGGGTCCTGGGTATCGTGCACAATCTCTATAAACCGGTGCCGGGCCGCTTCAAGGATTACATCGCCATACCCAAGGCCAATGGCTATCAGTCGCTGCACACGATTCTGTTCAGCCCCTACGGGATTCCCATCGAGGTGCAAATTCGCACGCAGGATATGCAGCGGGTGGCCGAGGCGGGCATCGCCGCGCACTGGATGTACAAGACCGGCGATGCAACCCCGGGCCATGCCACGGAATGGCTCAAGGGCCTGCTGGAGTTGCAGCAGAATGCAGGCAATTCCGAAGAGTTTCTCGAAAACGTAAAGATCGATCTGTTCCCGGATGCGGTGTACGTGTTCACCCCGGCCGGCGATATTATGACCCTGCCGCGTGGCGCCACGGCGCTGGATTTTGCCTATGCGGTGCATACCGACATCGGTAACTCTTGCGTGTCGATCATGATCAATCGGCGTCTGGCGCCATTGCGCAATGTGCTGCATAACGGTGAAACGGTGGAGGTAATCACCGCGCCGGGCGCCAAACCCAATCCGGTGTGGCTGGATTTTGTGGTCACCGGAAAGGCGCGGGCGAATATACGTCACTTCCTCAAACATCTGCATCAGGATGAGGCCATCGGCCTGGGTCAGCGCATGCTGGACAAGGCCCTGGCAGCAAATGATATGTCGTGGGACAAGGTGCCGCCCGAGAGGGTCGGCCAATTGCTCGAGCAGCTGAATGTGAAATCACGCGAGGCGCTGTATCAGGACATCAGTTTGGGTAATCGCGTAGCGTCACTGGTGGCGCGGCAGATTGCGGATATCAGTCTGGGCATCAGCGGTCAGGCGAAACAAGGCGCGGGCATGAAGGGCATGTTTAATCGTTATGCCCCAGGCTGGCTCAAATCCAATTCCGCTCGTCAGGGCAGCAAGCCCTTAGCGATCCGCGGCACCGAAGGCTCGGTCGTGACCTTTGCCAAATGTTGTCACCCCATTCCGGGCGATCCGATTCTGGGTTTTGTCAGTGCGGGGCGCGGGATAGTAATCCACTTGCGAGGTTGCAAGAATATCCGGGAATTTCAGAATAACCCGGAACGCTGGGTGGATCTGCAATGGGAGGAAAATGTCGAGGGCACCTATCCGGTCGAGATCCGCGTGGATACCCAAAACCAGCGGGGCGTGCTGGCGACCGTGGCGGCGGTGATCTCAGATCTGGAAGCCAATATTGAGAACGTCTCCATCGACGAACGCGATGGCCGCTTTTCGTCATTGCTGTTCACGATATCGGTGAGAGACCGTGTACACCTCGCCAACATCATCCGCCGTGTACGAGCGATCGATAGCGTCGTCCGCATTGCCCGTTCAAAATAACCAGAACACATTTCGATATTGATTGAGGGAAAGTCATGAATACAGCCACCGCGCAGACCGATAAAAAACGCACCGTGATTCAGACCGATGCCGCGCCCGCGGCGATTGGCACCTATTCACAGGCAATAAAAGTAGGCGATACGGTCTATCTTTCCGGACAGATTCCATTGCGAGCAGACACCATGGAAGTGGTGGAGGGTGACATGGCGGCGCAGGTCCGCCAGGTGTTTGATAATCTACAGGCCGTGGCGCGCGCGGCAGGCGGCGACCTGGCGGATATAGTGAAGCTGAATATCTTCCTGACCGACCTGTCGCACTTCGCCCTGGTGAACGAAGTCATGGCGGATTATTTCCAGCCGCCCTATCCGGCTCGCGCCGCCGTGGGTGTCGCGAGCCTGCCCAAAAACGTGCCGGTGGAAATGGACGCTATCATGGTGCTGGGCGGCTAGCCACGCCGTGAACAAACGGACAGGCCCTCAGTTTTTCGCGGCGCCCTGATCGATCCACTGGCGCAGGGTTTTAATCTCAGCGGCCGATAGGGATGGCCGCTCACCGTGCGGCATCTTGATGGATGGGTCGGCGCGGCCCTCAACCAGTATGATCAAGGTGCTGGAAAGGCTGTCCCCGGCCTTTATGACAGGCCCGAATCGGGTGCCCTTCATCAGGGATTCATAGCTGGACATATCAAGCCCCGAGGCCAGCTGCCCCGGAGCATCCGGCAGGTGACATTCCAGACAGTGTTTTTCGAGGACAGGCACAATGTCTGTGGAGTAACTAACCTTGGGCTGCGTCTTATCACCGCCATCACAACCCGCCACGAGCAGCGTTGCAATACATGCTAACAGGGAATAGACGATCGTCAGGCTGCGGTTTTGCATGGCATTTTCCTTGGTTCAATTTAGAGTCATACAAGCGTCATACACAATGAATATGATCCGCCACGAGATTGACGTGGGCCACTTGCGGGCTGTTCTGTTGATGCTGCAAATATCTGGTAAAGATGCGACAAAACATTTTCACTTAAGAGTAGCATTTCTTTCGACACATACTACACTAAATATTAGCGCAGGCTAATATACATGAGCGTAAAGATCAGGTAACAAAAGTGGTGCAGCCTGGGCTTGTACTGATGGTCGGGAAAAGCCGGTATCTGACACACCCCATCGGGGGAGCAAGGCAGGGGAATAAAAATAATCTCTATGGGCAGAAGCCAATTTAACGACGCCGCCGGTTACCCTGCCTGGTAGCAGAGGCGCCAAAGAGTGGCATGAACCGAATAGACTATACTTTCTGGAAAAAAGGCCGGTCGCCAAAAACTGAAAATAACGAGCTGATAACAAGCTAGTTTGAGTTATTACTGACGGCCTCAAGCCAGAACACATCCGCTGATGAATAACAGGAGAACAAAATGAATAAACAGCACTGTATGCACTTCAGCGCACTGCCAATGGGCATGAAAGTGCTGTATACAGGCACCCTGGTGGTACTGGGTATTGGTTATCTGTTTGCCATGATCCATATCTTTTCCTCGCATGCCGGGCGGGATGGAAATCCCGCCTTGTCGGTAGATGATCTGATCATCGCCTACAGCGGCAGTAAATCGGACACACGTCTCGAGGCCGCGTTAAAGGGGCCGATGGCCAATATGCTGCCGGGAGAAGAGCGGAACCAGATCATCGCCTGGGTACGTTCGGGCGCGGAGCAGGCAACCTATGCCAGCAGTGGTGCAGAGCAAATCATCGAAAAGCGCTGTCTCACCTGCCATAACGGGTCGAATCCACATATCCCGAGCTTCAAGGAGTTTGAGGGGCTGAAAGCGACGGCGGAGCTGGATACCGGTATGGATATCTTTACCCTGGTGCGCGTCTCCCACATACACCTGTTTGGCATCACCTTTATCTTTTTTATTGTCAGCACCATATTTTGCCATGCCTACATCAAACCCCTGTGGCTCAAGTGCATCATCATCATCGTGCCATTTATCGCGATTATCCTCGACATCGGTTCCTGGTATCTCACCAAACTGTATTCGCCATTCGCCTGGGTAGTAATGGGAAGCGGGGCGCTGATGGGCGTGGCATTCGCGATTCAATGGCTGGTATCGGTATACCAGATGTGGTTTTACCGCCTGCCAAAAGAGATTCAGGATAAGGGTAGCGTCGTCTCTTAAGTCCTGATAATGGAGTGCCCAGAAACGGTCCGTTGTGACTATAAAAGGAGAGTAAAAATGAAAAAAACAATCGTAGTGTTGATGTCGGCAGCAGCAATGTGTTTTGCCATCAGTGCCCAGGCCGGTGATGCCGCCGCGGGCGAGGCAAAGAGTGCCAATTGTACGGGTTGCCATGGGAAGAACGGTAAAAGCAATAATCCGAATTATCCCAATCTGGCCGGACAAAAAGAGGCCTATCTGATCAAGGCGACCAAGGCCTATCGTGATGGTGAGCGTAAAGACCCCATGATGAGTTCCATGGTGAGCGGTTTAAGCGACGCCGATATCGAGGATCTGGCCGCATTCTATTCCAGTGTGAAATAGTCAGGCCAATGGTGGGTCGGCAATCGACCCACCATTTTTGCGACTAAAGGTTTGGTGAAGTCAGATTCCAGGTCCACCACCAGTTCTCTTCTTTGGATACGCGTCCTATCAGTTCTTCCATGGATAGTTGTTCCGCTTCCTGTTGATTAGTCATAACTCTTCATACGCTAATCGTAACCAGAGTTTATTTGCTACGGCACATTCCCTTTGTTGTGAGTCATAATTTCGAAGTTGAGAGATGCTCCGCCATTAAGCGAAGCTTGCTGGCTGGGGGAGCGTCCGAGTTGAGCGCCGGGATAGGTACAAGAGCGGCAAAAATAAGGCGGTGAGCCAGAGGGAGCCCGGTTCAGGGACGGCATATTTTCCTTCGGTTCCGGCGATCTTGGCCCCGGCATTATCGGTTTGGTACCAGTTAACTGTGTACTTTCCGTCTAGATATTCATCTAGGACGTATAGCCCTGCACTAAATGTTTCATTTTGGCTACGCGTCCAGTCGGTTGTATAGCCCAGTAGATCTTTCGTGATTGTGACGTAAGGTAATCCTTGATTTGGATCATCAGTTACCTTCCATGCGTACGCATGTACTCTGCTCGAGTCTTCTAAGAAAACGTGAAAGTCATGGGAATCAATTGTTTCCCATTTGAACAATATGAGGTCGGTCCATCCATCATAGCTTTCTCCTTTCTTGATTGTTGGCTGAATCGGTACTGCTGACGCAGAAAACGATGTAAGACAGGTAACGGCAAGAATCAGTATAAATGGGCTCTTTAGCTTCATGTGTTTCTCCTTAATTGTGTGCCTAACACCAAGCCCAGCCATGGAGGCGCATAAGCGCTGACGTCGGCTGAAGCGCAGTGTTGGGCGGCTGCTGCGTAGGTCAGTGGTTTTTGCTGCCAAAAAGCAGGAGCACACCGCCAATCGCTATCGCCCCCACGCCAGTCCAGACTGGAACATTGACCGTCTGCTTGTCCTTTACCGACAGCTCAATCGGTCCCAGCTTGGCATCATGGGTCTCCTTCGTGTAGGTAAAACTTCCATACACCAATCCCAGGACGCCGGCCACGATCAACACGAGTGCCGCAATTTTGACTGCATTCATTTCGTCTACTCCTATTTAATGAACCCTTGAACACCTAGCACGGGCAGTGCGCCTGGAATTGACTATTAAATCCGGGGCCGCAAACAACCAAACCGCTCTGCCTAGCGCCCCGCTAAATAGAAACACGCCAACATCGTTACAGGCGTTGGCCACGACTGACACGAATCAGTATCACCACAACCGCGATGACCAAGAGGACATGAATGAATCCGCCCATGGTGTACGAGGTGACAAAACCCAGTAGCCAGAGGACAACCAGAATGATTGCAATGGTCTCAAGCATTTTGCTTCTCCTTTCTTTGCCTGAACTTGGCGAATTGCTGATCTGGCAGTCACTGCCGGCCAACATTGAAGCTGAGCCACGCCAGCATGCAGGCGTCAGCTCAAGCGCATTGCTGCTTCGCAGATGACAGACGATTGAGGAACCGCATAGTAAGCATGGCACAGGAGGCGCTATATGCCTGTTGAAAAGAAAGTTCAAATCCAGTGAAAAACAAGCGTTTAAGCGTAGTCCGCACTCATGGAGTGCTGAAGGCTCGGTAAAACACCCCAGGGATCTAGGGAGAACTCCCGCTCATGTGCTTGTGCGTTGCTGATAGGCCTAACGTAATGGCACCTGTCAGCCTCTACCTGATTGGCTATGCCTGCACCAGGCGCCCTCTTGATCCGGTCATCGAAGGTGCAGGGCGGTTTGCCGATGGCCTCTCAGGCAGCAGAAACTCGAAAGACTCCGCCTTCAACAGCTCATCCAGAAGTCTAGCGAGGAACGACCATTAATAATGGCATCGCCACGAACCTGTTAAAGGGCTCTGAGCTTCCCCCAATAAAACGGACGGTTTAATTACTCTCGTATCGTGCTTCGAATTCCACCGGTGTCATGTAGTCTATCGAAGCATGACGACGTTGCCGATTATAAAACACCTCTATGTATTCAAAGATACTTTGCCTGGCCTCATTTCGGCTATGGTAATCCTCGTGATACACCAGCTCGTTCTTTAGCGTACCGAAGAAGCTTTCGGCCACCGCGTTGTCGAGGCACTCGCCCTTGCGGCTCATGCTGCAACGCAATTGGCTATCACGCAGCTGTTGCCGGTACGCACCCGAGGCATAGGTGCTGCCTTGATCGGAATGGACGATGATGTCACGCACTTGCCCACGGCGCCAGATGGCCATCGTCAGGGCCTCTTGCACCAGCTCAGTGTTGTTCCGATTCCCCATGGACCAACCGATCACCTGACGAGAGAAGAGCTCTAGAATCACGGCGAGATACAGCCATCCCTCGCGGGTGGGGATGAACGTGGTATCGGAGACCCAAGCGGTGTCCGGCCGTTTGACGATAAACTGTCGCTGTAGCAGATCAGGTGCGGGCTGCGCGGTGTTCTTCGAATCAGTGGTAATGACAAATCTGCGCGCCATCTTTGATTGAATGGCCGCCTCTTTCATCAGGCGCGCTACCCGGTTAACACCACAGGCCTCGCCTTCCGTGACCAGGTCTTTGTGGATCTTCGGTGAGCCGTAGATTCCTCGCGATTGCCGGTGGTGTTGTTTGATCTTATCGGTCAGCTTGCGGTTTTCACGGCATCGTGCGCTCTCGGGTCGATCCAGCCAGTCATGGTAGCCGCTACGAGAGACGTCCAGCACTGCACACAGCCTCGCCAAAGGGTACTGGTGATGATGTTCCCGGATAAAGGCGTACTTCACTTGAGTTCCTTCGCAAAGTACGCCGCGGCTTTTTTTAGGATTTCGTTTTCCTCCCGAAGCCGTTTCAACTCCTGCCTCAAGGTGGCCATTTCGCTCTGGTCTTCCTTCTTCGGCCGCCCGCGTTTAGCGGTGGGCACTTTGCCTTGTTTGGTCATCTGCTCCTTCCACTTGTAAAGCTGATTTCTACGGATGCCAAGTTGCCTGGCAATCTCACTGGCAGGTCTGTCGGATTCCTCCAACAGGCGCAAGGCTTCAAGCTTAAAGGCTTCGGGATAGGTTTTATAGGGTCTGCGTTGTGATGTCATGAGACACTCCTTTGAGAGACGATTGCCTCTGATTAAAAGTGTCCGTTAAACTGGGGGAGGTTCACTCTGACCCCTTTAACGGAACCTGTTAAAGGGCTCTGACCCCTTTAACGCTGACCCCTTTAACGCTAAATCTATGGTAAACAATATACCTATTAAAAGATAAGATAATATCGCACCTCCAATAAAACCTATGCTGTATTGATTTTCACTGCTGTCCCGTTAAGAAGTAAGAAAGAAGGCCTGAAACCCAACTTGTTTTGA
>JAVVEP010000023.1 GCA_032250735.1 Gammaproteobacteria bacterium | reverse complement strand
AACTAGAATCCGCCTGGAGAGATGTTACAATGCGAGAACTGACCCCGTCTTCCCCTGACTCCGTCTTCCCGGCTTTTTTATGGCCATTTCTTTTTCCGCAAAACATACTGTCGATCATCCCACACCCAATCAAGAAATTCTTGCATCTGAGGAAATGGAGGCTCTGCTAAACCTAAGTCGTATGCTTCATGACTGAGTGTAGAGATCAAGTCTCGAAGCGGTGAAAGTATGCAAATAATTCGATATACAGCAAATTTAACGGCTTGATCGTGTAACCCTGGTAATGCCAAAGCCTCTTCGGTTGAAAGAGGTTGCTTATCAAGCCCGTGCATTATGGTTATTGAAATAGCACTGATTGCATCAGCAATTAATTTTGCTTCTCCAAGGATTTTGTTTCTTTGCTTTTCGGGCACGTCTTGCCCAAGTATTAATAGTATTATTTCACCCCAATGCTCTAGAGGATCTTTTCCAGATTGTTGAGCGCTAAGCGCATCAAGATTATGGTACCGAGTAGTCTGAGCAAAGTCGCTGAGAAGCCCTATCAATTCTTGATTTATATTATCTAATGAGTTCCTGCTCGGTAAATTGCCGCTATATGTATTAGATATTTTTACGCATTCATCATACAAGTCTGTAATATTGTGCCCATAGCCTTTCAATTGCTTTTTTGTCGGAACTGAAAGACTATTTTTAAGCATATGCTCCATTATGACAATTGCTTTTAGTAGCCTCTCTACACCTACCGATAGATTAAACAGGGCGGAATAAAATGCCCCTTTGTTATGGACGTTGGCAGAACGAAGCTCGGTAAGCCCTGTAGTAAGACAAGAACGTAGTAAGTACGCTTCCTGTTGAAGAAAATGAAATGATGGTGGAAATTGAGCGTTGTAGTTCATGATTTTTTAGCCTAACGGTGAATGGACTTTAACCCGACGCGGAATAACACGTCACTCTGACGCATATTATGCGCCCCCATTTCTTCTGCACCATTAATACACCTTTTCCGCCCTATTCAGCAAATGTAAATATCACTTTTCCTGTCAACCAGTTACGGTTATTCAGGGCTCCCTAATATTCAACGAACCCATCGACTGCATTCCCCTTTCAGCAAGCGGAAATGTTTCACATTGACGCATATTACTCATGCCGCCTACATTGGCTCTATTTCACCGGGCAGGATGCCACTATGAATAGGCCTTTGCGTTCGCCGTTGTTTGAGCGGAGCCTGAGGTGCGCGCCTTTTTGTCGCACATGGCGATAAACCGGAGCGTGGCTCCAGCGATGCAGAATGGTCATTCGGGGCAGAGTCGAAGGCAGTTAGTTCATTTCCGCGTGGCCACAGAAAACGTGCCCACCCTACCTGGCTGTTTTGTTGCGGGAGATCTATTTGGTAATGCCAGCCGCCCTGCACGGGGCGGATCAGGAAGGGTGGCTATTCATACAGCATCACATCGGCAATGCGATTCGCCCAGGCCGCAAAGGCGGGTACTGCGAACAGGTCTTGTCCGATGGCGCGGTGTATATCCGATACCAGCATCACGCCCATTTCGCGGGTGGGAAAGCGCGCGGCGTAGTCGAGGATATGGCCGAGTACCGCCTGGGCCTCGGGTGTGTCTTTGGTGCGAATGGCATGCCCCACCAGGGCGGCGGCCACCGCATATTGCAGATCGGTCTCGGTGGGGACAGCCACCTCTTCGCCGCGCACGATGGCGTCAAGGTCGGGTAGCTGGTCGAGGCTCTCCAGGAAGGCATGCAGTTCGATGCCGGCCGCCGGGCCGACACAGGCCTGCAGGCCGCCCTGCATCAGATGGGGACGATCGGCGAATTTCTGCACCGCACGGTGGGCGAATTCCCAGGAGCGCGGCGAGGGAAACGCGACCGGGTTGTGGGCCGGGTCAAAATCAAACAGGCGCTCGGGGCGAAACCGCAGAAAGGCGATCACCCGCTCGTCGATGCCATGGGCGTAGGCCCAGGCGGCCCAGTCGTCGAGGTGGGTCTCTACCTCATAATGGGAGAAGCGGTTGGCCAGGGGCGCGGGCATGGAATAGGTGACGCCACGGTCGCCCTGCCGATTACCGGCGGCAAAGATGGCCCAGGCCTCGGGCACCCGGTATTCCCCCAGCCGCCGGTCGAGGATCAGCTGGTAGGCGGCGGCGGAGACGGTGGGCGGCGCGGAGGTGATCTCATCCAGAAACAGGATGCCCGCCACGCCATGCCGCTCGGCATCGGGCAGCATGGCCGGCGGGGCCCATTCCACTCGCTCGCCGTGACGAAAAGGGATACCCCGCAGGTCGGAGGGCTCCATCTGCGACAGGCGGATATCGATCATCGGCACCCCATGACGCTCCGCGACCTGGGCCACCATCTGCGACTTGCCCACGCCCGGCGGCCCCCACAGCATCACCGGGGTGTGGTGGCCATGGACGGTGCTTTCGAATTCTTTCTCCAGAACCTGGGCAAGGAGTGCCGGGCGCATAGTAACCTCTCGAATAAAACCCATAGTTTATATAGGCAATGATGATAGACACAAAGCCCGGCGGACCGAATACCCCCAAAGGGAGGCGCAGCGCCCCCTGCGAATGAGCGTAAACGCTTGATGGGCGTAAACTTCTGCCCGCAACTGTCGCTATAGCTTGATAACCGACACGGATTATCAGGGTATGTTTATGGCCGCTATCAATAAATTCTTCGCGACGCTCTCGATCTCACACAAATTATGGGCGGGTTTTGCCATTGTGCTGACGATATTGGCAGTCGTCGTCGGCAACACACTGTTCAGTCTTGCCAAGATCAAGGACCAGGCCTCCACGGTGACCGAAGAGGTGCAACCCACCCTGATCGCGTCCATGGCGCTGATGACCGAGCTGAAGGAGGCCGCCGCCTATCTCGGTTTTTTTCTGCTCACCAAGGAAGACTCCCACAAGACCAGCTATCACACCCATCTCGCCGGCATCGATGAAAAACTACAGACGCTGAAAGACACACCGGTTGCCAGGGACAGCGTGGAGACCCAGGCCACACTGGCCGAGATCGAGCAACGCGTGGCCCGGTTCAAGGCCTATGAAGCCCGTATGATTCAACTGACCGAGGTGCAGACGGAGAACTTTGCCGCCCTGGGTTATGCCTCGACGGATCTGAATCCGATCAGCGCCGTCATCGTGCAACACCTGAGCGACATGATCCTCTCCGAGGCCGAAGAGGAGGCCAGCGAGGAACGCAAGCTACTGTATACCGACATTCAGGAGCTGCGCTACACCTGGACAAACGTGTTGAACAACGTGCGTATCTTCCTGATGTTCGGTGACCCTGCCGTGCTGTCTAACATCAGACTGTTTCACGAGGGAACGGTGGCCCTGATTGAAAAGATCGCCGGCTACGACGACATGCTGACCTTCGAGCAGGAAGTGGCCATCACCGAATTACGCAAGTCCGTGGCCAGCTACGGCGAAAAGACCAATACCCTGGCAGAGATCCATAAGGGCGCCAAGGCGCGGACCGATGCCTTTCTGCTGCGCACCGAGATCGGCCCCCTGCTGGCCGAAATCGATGGCCTGCTGAACGAGCTGGTGGAGCGGCAGCATCGCAACATTGAGATCACCAGCGCCAGCCTCATCGAGCAGACCGAATCGACCACTAGCATCGTCACCAGCCTGTTATTCATCGGTCTGTTGGTGGGTGGCGGCATCGCCTGGATTACGACACAGCTGATCAGCAAACCCCTGAGTCAGGCGGTGACCGCCATGCGCAACATCGCCGAAGGCGAAGGTGACCTGACCCAACGCCTGCAGAGCCGTGGTGATGATGAGGTGGCCCAGCTGGCAAAGGCCTTCAACCAGTTTGCGGCCAATATTCAGGAGCTGCTGGGACAGGTACTGGATTCGGCAGACCAGATCTCCAGCTCTTCGCAGGAGATGGCCGCGGCCTCCTCCAATGCGGAAAGCAGCATCCTCAAGCAAAACGCCGAGACCGAACAGATCTCCACGGCGGTGGAAGAGATGTCCATGAACGCGCAGGAAGTCGCACAGAATGCCGAGCTGGCCGCCGATGCCGCGCGTAATGCCGATGAGGAAACCACCGAAGGCCGGCGCATCGTAACCAACGCCCTGCAGTCCGTCGGCGATCTTGCCGACGAGACCCAGGCCGCCGCCGATGTGATAGAGAAGCTGGGCAAGGACATCCAGGGCATCAGCTCGGTCATCGATGTGATCCGCGGCGTCGCCGAACAGACCAATCTACTGGCGCTCAATGCCGCCATTGAGGCGGCACGCGCCGGCGAACAGGGCCGGGGTTTTGCGGTGGTCGCCGATGAGGTACGCACCCTGGCCTCGCGCACCCAGCAGTCCACCCAGGAGATACAGGACAAGGTCGTCACCCTGCAGCAAGACGCCGAAAACGCCGTCACCAAGATGCTGCATAATCGCGAGATCGCCGACAACACGATCCAGCTCACCAGCACGGCCGGCACCTCGCTGGAGGCCATCACCCAGGCCGTGGCGCGCATCACCGAGATGAGCGATCACATCGCCCGTGCCGCCGAACAGCAATCCGAGGTGGCCAACGTGGTCAGCCAGAATATCGCCAACGTCGCCCAGCTGGCAAAAACCACGGAAAACGCCTCGCAGCACGTGTTCCTCGGCACCAAGGGGCTCAATCAGCTGGCGGTGGCGCTGCGCGAGCGCATCTCCCGCTTCAAGGTTTAGGTTTAGGTCTAACCTGAATCCGTGGCTTGAGTGTAACGCCGGCAACGACTGGCGCGCGTGACGCGTTGCAGTAACGGCAGTCGCGACACACCCCACCAGCCCGTCAACAGCCCCAGCACCGCGCCCAATAGCGCGCCCGCCAGAATCTGGCTGGGATAGTGCACGCCCAGATAGACCCGCGACAGGGCCACCAGCATGGCCACCGTCCCGAAGCCCCACAGCCAGGCACGCCAACGCAGCACGTAGCCGGTAAACACGGTGAACAGGAAAAAATTCAGCGCGTGGTTGGACGGCATGCCATTGAGACGACGACTACAGTTGATGTCAAACAGGGTATCCACCTGCCGCACCGTGTCGCCCAGTGCCGCACAGGGTCGCAACTGACCGGTGAAGTCTTTCAGCAGCCCGCCCAGCTGATCACCCAGGATGATCAGAGCGATGGTCAGCAACCAGAAGCGGACGCCATCGCGGCCAAACCGCCAGGCGAAAAATGCCAGCACCAGCAGCAACAGCGGCGTCGAAAAAAAGCGGTGTTGAGAGATCCAGGCAAACGCAATATCCAGCCAGGGGGTGGCGAGCGTTTGGTTCAGCAACAGCAGTAGATATTCGTCCAAGGTCTGGCCCTAATGTGCGGTGACCCGACGTAGAATAACAGATGGCGCGCGATTATTCTGACCACGCTGCACGGTGGTACAGACAGTCGGGGATACGCAGAAGTGACCTGGATTGATTAAGAGAGATCAGGCGTTGCGCTGGTTTTGCAGCGCCTGCTGGGTCGCGGGGTGCTGCAGCAGGCTGGCCTTGATATCCAGGATATCCACCAGGCCCATGGTGCGCAACTTGCCCCCGTTGTAGATCCCCTGCAGCTTCATCACCAGGCTGTTGTCCGTTCTGCGGTACATCACGCCATCCAGCGAATAGGACTTGCCGCGACCGTCCAGCGGGACATCGAAGTTCAGGGTCAGACGCCGGTATTCGGTCAGCGCCCGGATGTCCGCACCCAGTTTGGCAAACAGGAGTTGCGCGGATTCCTCGGAAAAATCCATCAGCACGCAGTCGTGCGTCTCACCGTCTTTTATCGTCAGGCTAGCCGGCAGGTCGGTCTGCAACCGATAGTGCTGTCGTTGGTCCGTCAGGCGCAGGGTGTCCGGCAGCACATCCAGCACCACCACATCGTGGCCGGCATAGATCCCGCTGGTGAGCGACAATACCTTGCGCACCTCGGTATCCACCTGACTCAGGGTGCCGCCCCTTGAGCAGGCCAGCAGGCTGATGATGTTCTGCCGCCGAAACGGACCACGCGGACCCAGCTCGGCACGACGCATGTAATCGCGTTTGTTTTCGTCGTCCTGATTCACCGGAATCAGCAGACTGAAACTGTCCACCGTCTGCACCTGCCGTTCCTGTCCCTCCACCATGAGCCGAAACACGTCGCGCTCACCGTCCTGCTGACAGCGGATATCGATGGGGGAAAAGATCTGCAGGTCGTTGACGCTGTAACCCAGCACGATGGTGTCCAGCGCGCCCTTCTCCTGGTATTCCGGGAAATAGCGGATCTTCTCGCCAAGCGGAAAATACCGGAACAGCTCCATCAGCCTGGCGATCGCCAGGGGCTGCGACGCGTTATCCGCGCCAGCCCTGTTCCGGGCTGCGACTTTGCCCTCAGCCGAACTGAACACCTTCTTGAAAAAACCCACCATGATTCCGCGCGTCCTCGTATGGACTCTATGGACTAAACCCGTCTGGGGTGACGATCCTGTTCAACAATTAAACCCCCACCGATCAAACATACTAGCGGCCGCTCTGGCGCCGACCTTAGCCCACCGCCAGCCGCGCATTACGGAACAGGCGCAGCCACGGGCCGTCCTCACCCCACTCCTGCGGCGACCAGGAGTACTGCACACTGCGAAACACCCGCTCCGGGTGCGGCATCATGATGGTAAAGCGGCCATCAGCGGTAGTCAGCCCGGTCACCCCCTGGGGCGAGCCGTTGGGATTGGCCGGATAGGTTTCCGTGGCCCGGCCGTGGTTGTCGACATAACGCAGGGTAGCGAGCCCGGCATCCAGCACCGGCTGCACACCGTGGGCAAACACCGCGCGCCCCTCACCGTGGGCAACCGCAATGGGTAGGCGAGAACCGGCCATGCCGGTCATGAACAGCGAGGGAGAGGGCAGCACCTCCACCAGTGAAAAGCGGCCTTCAAACTGTTCCGACTGGTTACGTTCAAAATGTGGCCAGTGCTCCGCGCCCGGAATCATCTCATGCAGGTTGGACATCATCTGGCAGCCATTACAGACCCCGAGACCAAAGCTGTCGGGGCGCTGGAAAAAGGCCTCGAACTCGTCACGCGCACGGGCGTTAAACAGCACCGATTTCGCCCAGCCCTCACCAGCCCCCAGCACGTCACCGTAGGAAAAACCGCCGCAGGCAACCATGCCCTTGAAATCGGCCAACGACACACGCCCGGCGATGATGTCGCTCATGTGCACATCAATGGTGTCAAACCCGGCCCGGTCAAATGCCGCGGCCATCTCGATCTGCCCATTCACACCCTGCTCACGCAGAATCGCCATGCGCGGCCGCGCCCCGCCGTGAATCATCGGCGCGGCGCTATTGCCCATAAACGAGACATCAGCCGGGTCAAAACCCAGGGCCACGTTGAGGCCCGGGTCCTGCGCATCCAGCCGGGCCTCCATTTCCTGTTGGGCGCAATGGGGATTGTCACGTAGCGACTGCATATGCAGCGTGGTCTCGGACCAGGCGGCACGAAACTCCATGCGCTCCGCACCCAGCACCTCGCCGCCCTCGTAGCTGAAGCTGATGCGATTATCATCGGCGGGTGCGCCGATCACAAAACTGTGTTTACCCAGGCCGCAGTCATGCAGATAGTCCAGCACGGCATCGGTATCGGTATGCCGCACCTGGATCACTGCACCCAGCTCTTCATTGAACAATGCCGCGACCGGATCATCGCCCAGTTCATCTAACTGGATGTTGACTCCCTTGCCGCCGGCAAAAGCCATTTCACAGATGGTCGCCAGCAGACCGCCATCCGAGCGGTCATGGTAGGCCTGCAACAGGCCCTGCTGATTGAGCTCCTGGATGGCGGTAAAAAACGCGCTGAGGGCGCCGGCATCATCCACATCCGGCGCGTGATGGCCTATCTGTTTGTAGACCTGCGCCAACGCGGAGCCGCCCAGACGATTTTCGCCCTTGCCCAGGTCGATAAGAATCAGGTCGCCATCGGTGCGCATCTGCGGCGTCAGGGTGGCGCGCACATCCACGACCGGGGCGAAGGCGGTAATGATCAGCGACATCGGCGCCGTCACCGATCGCTCCTGGCCGCCATCGGCGGCGTCATCCTGCCAGACCGTTTTCATCGACATGGAATCCTTGCCCACCGGGATCGCAATCCCCAGCGCTGGACACAGCTCCATACCCACGGCCCTGACCGCATCAAACAGCCCCGCATCCTCGCCCGGGTGACCGGCCGCCGACATCCAGTTAGCGGACAGCTTGAGATCACTGAGCCGGCCGATACGCGCGGCGGCGATGTTGGTAATCGCCTCGCCCACGGCCATGCGTGCCGAGGCGGCATGGTTCAGCAGGGCGATCGGGGTGCGCTCCCCCATCGCCATGGCCTCGCCGGCGTAACCGACAAAGTCGGTGGTGGTCACCGCCACGTCCGCCACCGGCACCTGCCAGGGGCCGACCATCTGGTCACGCGCCACCATCCCGGTCACGGTGCGATCACCAATGGTGATCAAAAAGGTTTTGTCGGCGACCCCGGGCAGGCGCAACACGCGCATGGCCGCGCCCATGACATCGATACCGGCGGTGTCGAATTCCGGCTTGTGGAAGGATTTGTGATGCACGTCGCGCAACATCTTCGGCGGCTTGCCCAGCAGCACCTCCATGGACATATCGATGGGGGTGTTGTCGAAATAGCCATCCCCCAACACCAGCTGCTCTTCCTCGGTGGCCTCGCCGATCACCGCAAAGGGGCAGCGCTCGCGTTCGCAGATGGCCTCGAACTCCGCCATGCGTTTCTGGCTGACCGCCATCACATAGCGTTCCTGTGATTCGTTACACCAGATCTCCCGCGGTGACATGCCCGGGTCATCACTGGGGATGGTGCGCAATTCAAAACGCGCGCCGCGGCCACAGTCGTGCACGATCTCGGGCATCGCATTGGACAGGCCACCGGCCCCCACATCGTGAATGGAGATCAGCGGGTTGTTGTCGCCCATCGCCACGCAGCGATCGATCACCTCCTGCGCCCGGCGCTCCATTTCCGGATTGCCGCGCTGCACTGAGGCGAAATCGAGGTCTTCGTGACTGTCGCCGGTGGCCATGCTGGAGGCCGCGCCACCGCCCAGGCCAATCAGCATCGCCGGGCCGCCGAGCACGATGAGCTGGGCCCGTGGCGGGATGTCATTCTTTTCGACGTGGGCGGGACGAATATTACCCAGACCGCCGGCCAGCATGATGGGCTTGTGATAACCGCGCACCTCGGTGCCATCGTTATCTGTGTGCACCGACGGCGCTACATGGGCTGACGGCTCTCCACCAGCTGACGGCTCTCCACCACCAGCCGAGGGCACCCGTTCCTCAAAAGTGCGGAAATAACCGCAAATGTTGGGTCGGCCGAATTCATTATTAAACGCCGCAGCGCCGATCGGGCCTTCCAGCATGATATCCAGCGCCGACACGATCCGCCCCGGCCGACCGTGATCCGTTTCCCAGGGCTGCGGTGCGTCGGGCAAATTCAGGTTAGACACCGAGAAACCGCTCAACCCGGCCTTGGGCTTGGAACCGCGCCCGGTCGCCCCTTCGTCGCGGATCTCGCCCCCGGCGCCGGTGGCCGCCCCTGGAAAGGGTGAAATGGCGGTGGGGTGATTGTGGGTCTCGACCTTCATCAGGATGTGCACATCTTCCGCGTGATACGCGTACTGGCCGGTCTGGGCGTGCGGGAAAAACCGCTGTCCCGCGCTACCGGTCATCACCGCCGCGTTATCCTTGTAGGCGGACAGGGTGCCCTCGGGGTGCTGCTGGTGGGTGTTGCGGATCATGCCAAACAGGGAGTGTTCCTGTGGCGTGCCATCGATAATCCAGTCGGCATTAAAGATCTTGTGGCGGCAGTGTTCGGAATTGGCCTGGGCGAACATCATCAGCTCGACGTCCGAGGGATTGCGCCCCAGCGCGGTGAAGTTCTCCAGCAGATAGTCGATCTCATCGTCCGCCAGCGCCAGGCCCTGCTCGGTGTTGGCGCGCAACAGGGCCGCGCGACCGCCGCCGAGGATATCCACCGTCGCCAGCGGGGCCGGTTCGGCCTGTATAAACAGCGCCTCGGCATCCTCGAAGCTGTCCATCGCCTGTTCCACCATGCGGTCATGGATCAGGGGCCGGATCTGCGCCAGCTGATGGTCGGTCAACCCCCCGCCATCGGCGGTGGCAAAGGCATAGGCCACCCCGCGCTCGATGCGGCGGATCTCCGCCAGCCCGCAATTGTGGGCAATATCCGTGGCCTTGGACGACCAGGGCGAAATGGTCCCCGGTCGCGGCACCACCAATAGCGACAACGTCTCGGCACTGATCTCGTCCGTGGCCGGCGGGGTTGCCGGGCCGTACTGCAACAGCTGTTCGAGCACCGCCTGCTTTTCCGGGCTGAGGGCGAGGTGCAGGTCCACGAAGTGCACGAAGGCCGTCTTGACCGACGCCAGTTGCGGGACATGCAGCCGTGCTGCGGCCAGTAGTTTATTGAGACGGAATTCTGAGAGTGCGGCGGTGCCGCGTAACTGAAACATAGGCCTTCCCGTTTAACGATCGAGGACGTGAAAAAGGCCGTAATGATACTGTATTTTGGCGGGTGTTGCCCTGGGGTTAGACCTGGTGCTGACAGCCATGCGGCGCAATGCCCTTCGGTTATTGCGCCCTTGCACTGAGTGACCGGGTGGGCACAAAAAACGTGCCCACCCTACCTGGCTCTCTCAACCTATCGGCCAGGGGGCTGGCCTCCTACACGGCACTCCGGCGGTCAGACCTTGAATTGCTTGACCATGCTGGAGAGCTTTTCGGCCAGGGTATTGAGTTCGTTGCTGGCGGAGGCCGTCTGCTGCGCGCCGGCGGCGGTCTGTTCGGTGATGCTGCTGATATTGGTGACTGACTGATTGATATTTTCGGCCACGGCATTCTGCTCTTCCGCGGCGGTGGCGATCTGCAGGTTCATGTTATTGATCACCTTCACCGCGTCGGAGATGGTCTGCAGCGAGGCACCCGCCCGCACCGCCTGTTCCACCGTCGAGCTGGCGCGCTCTTTACTGGTGCCCATGACGCTCACTGCCTCCCGGGTGCCAGACTGGAGCCGCTCGATCATGGTCTGGATCTGGGCGGTGGATTCCTGGGTGCGCGACGCCAGGGTCCGCACCTCGTCGGCCACCACCGCGAAACCGCGGCCCTGCTCACCGGCACGGGCGGCCTCGATCGCTGCATTCAGGGCCAGCAGGTTGGTCTGTTCGGCAATGCCGCGTATCACGTCCAGCACACCGCCAATGGCCTCGCTGTCGGCGCCCAGGCGATTGATCACCTCGCTGGCGCGCTCCACCTCATCGGCCAGACTCTCGATCGCATCGATGGTCTGACCCACCACGCCACGGCCTTCCGCCGAGGCGTCCTCGGCGTGCTGTGCCGCCTCCGCCGCCTCCGCCGTATTGCGCGCCACCTCCTGACCGGTGGCGGCCAGCTCATTGACGGCCGCCACCACCTCATCGGTCTGCACCTGCTGACGGTCGGCACCGCGGCTGGTCTCCTCGGTGACCACGGTCAGGCGGTCTGCCGACTTGGTCAATTGCTCGGTATAACCCAGCACCTCCTTGATAATGTGATGCACCACCGAGGCGAACATATTGAATCCATTGGCCAGCTTGCCTATCTCATCCTTGCCGGAGTCATCCAGCCGCCGGGTCAGGTCCCCCTCGCCGCCGACGATATCGGCCATCGCATCCAGCGCCGCCTGCAACGGTGCCACGATCACCTTCTTGATGCCCCAGGAGATCAACGCTCCCAGCGCCAGACCCACAATCAACAGGGTGGTCACCAGGGCATTGGTGGAACTCACCTCGGCGGACAGCAGTTCGCCGGTCTTGCCGATGCGCTCGTTCAGCTCATGCACCAATAGGCTCACCTTGTCGTCGATGTCGACCAGCAGGGGGCCGACCTCGGTACGGATCAGGTGGGCATCGGTACGCCAGGCGTCGCCGCTGTGCAGGGCAATCACCTTCTCCAGGTGGGAAAAGAACTCGTCTTTGAGGGGCACAAACTGCTCGATCGCATCGGCCTGATCCAGGGTCAGCTCATCCTTAAATCCCTGAATGGTGGTCAGCGTGCTTTCCAGGCTCTCACGATAGAGCTTGATTTCATCCAGCGCAGACTGCTGCCGAAACGCAAGATAGGCCCGCAGGCCATTCATGATGTTGGTCCAGTTGTAACGCAGCTTGCCCAGGGCCAGCAGTATCTGGCGGCGCTCGGCCGTCGCCTCCTCGTCGCTCTCGGTCTGGATCATGCCACTGACAAACTGCAGCAGGCGCTGCGCGCGCGGGCTCAGGTTCTCGGCGGTGTATTTGGTCGCGGGAATATTGTCGGCGTTATTCGAGGCCAGATGCAGCATGCGCTCCTGGTAACCCTTAAACCGTTCCACGCCGCCGGCGATGTCCTCGATCTGGGCCGCAATCGCGGCATCGGCCTGCACCATGGGCATGGCGCGAAAATCGGTGAGGATGCGGTCGACCCTGGCCAGGCTCTCCAGGTATGCCTGTTTGTGGCTGTCTTCCTTGCTGAGCAGATAGAACCCCAGCGCGCTGTTGGCCTTTTCCAGATTGATCGCGAATTCGTTGCCCAGCAGCACCGTCGGCTGGATCTCGGTGGTGATCACCGCCACCTCCTCCTGTACGGAGACGAGGCTTACCAGGGCGCTTATCGAGATCATGGCGATAATCGCCTGCATCAGGCCAAAACCCGCGCTAATTTTTATCTTGATGGACCAGTCATTAAGAAATTTCACGATCGACCCCGTACCTGAGTGTAAATGATGGCCTGGGCGCGCTCTCGCCCGTCAAGCCCCGATTACCCTGCACATCGGCAGTCGGGAAAAAATACTTTAGGAAACAATAAGGATGAATTTAGAAGGGGGGTTTTGAAAAAGGGAGGGAAACAGGGAAGAGCGGCCGGCGGGAGCGCCGACTAAGGCAACCACCGCCCCCTGCTCCGGCGGCGGGCGCGGCCTGAGCAGGGAGGCTGGCGTGAGGCGATTAGCCCAGATTGGAATCCAGATCGACGCCCAGGCGGTGGGCCACCTCCTCGTAGGCCTCCACCACACCGCCCAGCCCCTGACGGAAACGGTCCTTATCGAGCTTGTTACGGGTCTCGGCATCCCACAGGCGACAGCCATCCGGCGTGAATTCATCCCCCAGGTAGATCTCGCCCTGAAAACGCCCAAACTCCAATTTGTAATCCACCAGCAGCAGACCGGCATCGGCAAACAGCTTCTTGAGCACCTCATTGACCCTGAACGTCAGCTGCTTCATCTTCTCGATGGACGCATCGTCGGCCCAGCCGAAGGAGCGGATGTGGTATTCGTTGATCATCGGGTCGTGCAGGGCATCGTTTTTGAGGAAAAACTCGAAGGTCGGCGGATTGAGGTCGATCCCCTCCGTCACCCCCAGCCGCTTGCAGATGCTGCCCGCCGCAATATTGCGCACCACGCACTCGATGGGAAACATCTCCAGCCGCTTGACCAGGGACTCATTCGCCGACAACAGGCCTTCGTGATGCGTCGGTACGCCGGCGGCTTCCAGCTTCTGCATGATGAAGGCGCTGAAGCGGTTATTCACCTCACCCTTGCGATCCAGCTGTTCGATCTTTACGCCGTCAAAGGCCGAGGTATCGTTGCGATAGTGCAGGATCAGCCTGTTGGCGTCATCGGTGGTATAGACGGATTTGGCCTTGCCGGCATAGAGCTCGTCACGTTTTTGCATTGTCTACCTGCCTGTCTAGTCTTGGTTAGTTAAAGAGTGATTCAAATAATTCAGTTGCTGCGGATATCTCAGACATCACGCCAGTCAAACCCGGCCTGCTGGTCCGCCACCTGCACCCAGTCCGGCGAGCAGCCCAACACCCCGGCCAGGGCGGCCTGTGCCAGGGCGGGGGTGTTGTGTTTTTCGCTCAAATGGGCCGCGATCAGCTGGGTCAGTCTGGCGGTGTCGAGACGGCCCAGAATATCGGCCGCCTGCACATTGCTCAAGTGTCCCAGATCCCCGCCCACCCGGCGCTTGAGCGATAAGGGATACTCGCCGTTTTCCAGCAGGGTCCTGTCGTGATTGCACTCCAGTATCAGCGCATCGCAACCGGATAGCTGTTGCTCCAGGTGCGGCGTGCGGCTGCCCACGTCGGTCAGCAGCCCCAGGCGTTTATCGCCGTTACCAAACACAAACTGGCTCGGCTCGCGCGCATCGTGCGGCACGGGAAAGGGTTGCACCTCAATATCGCCAAGGGCAAACGCCGTGTGGCTGCAGATGCGATGCACCACCACGTGCTCCCCCAGACGATCCGCGGCCAGGGTGCCGCCCGTGGCCCACACCGGAATCCGGTATTTTCGCGCCAGGGCGCCAACGCCATGGATGTGGTCGCCGTGTTCGTGGGTCACCAGGATCGCGCTGATATCGTGCGCCGAGCGGCCCAGTTTTGCCAGCCGCGACTCCGTCTCCTTCATGGTGAAACCGCAGTCCACCAGTACGCAGGTCGCCTGCTGCTCGATCAGGGTGCCGTTGCCGCCACTACCGCTGCCGAGGGACGCAAAGCGCATGCGCAGTCCCGGCGACCCTAGGAGCCTGTCGGACTATGGAAGAATCTACTGCGCCGATGGGAAATCGGCCCATTTTTCCGATCATTTTCGTTAAATAGGCCCACTATTCTCCTCAAATGATCGAAAAAATGGACTCGATTTCCCACCATGCTCGCTACGATTCCCATAGTCCGACAGGCTCCTAGCGAAACTGGCCCAGCAACAGATTCAGCAGGTGATGGGCGATCTGCGACTCATCCACCTGCCCGTCCTTATTGCGTACGCTCAGATGGACGTGCTCACCGCGCTCCTGCAGATGCAGCCAGTATTCCTCACGCACCGTGGCGCTTTTGGGCTTGCCGAATTTCAGCTCCTCTTCGCTCAGGCCCGAGGGCAGGTCATTGTAGACATGGAAGATGCGGCTGGCGCGATCGTGATCCTCAATGGTGAACCCCAGCGCCGCCAGCGCCAGGCTGGTGCGCCGCCAGGCGAGGTCAAAACCGGCGCCAAGCTGCAACACGGTGTGCCCCCCGTCATCCACCTTGATCTCGGCGGCCAGGGGGGTGAGCGGCGCGGCGTCCTGCACATTTTCGGCGGCCAGATAGCGGGCCAGGCGATTGAGCATTTCCACCGCCCGGTCCAGATCGGCCGGACGCAGCTCCCAGCGTGGCGACGGGTCTTCGGTGTCGGACACCCGCTGACTGAGATGCTGGCTCAGATAGATTTCCGTGCGACCGGCCTGATCGGCGGGCTCGATGCGCAGGCGCAGCCGCTCGCGCCAGTTGGCCTGACCTGGGTCGCCGGCGGCGTCTTCCTGTCCCGCAGCCACCTCGGCCACGATCGGTTTCCAGTCGGTCTCCAGCACACCGATGGCGGGCTCATCCCGCTGTACGCGATAGCCGCGCATCTCGAGGAACCCGCGCACCAGCGGCCACACCTGTTCCGGCTCGGCCTGTACCATCAGCCAGCGGCGTTGTCCCTCGCGCATGCGTTGCACGCCCTTGCCCTGCGGCAAGACCTGCTCGCCGATACGGGGGGGCTCGCTGCACTGACAATCGGCCGGCGCGGTGCCGGCGAGCGCCGCGCTGCCCGGCTCCTTCGGCTCGGGCAGCGGGGGCCGCGCCAGACGGGGATCCCCCTGCGGCGTCACCAGATCGGGCGGAATCTCCAGCGGCGACAATACCAGGGCCTCTCCGGCCTCGGGGTCATCACCGGCAAACCAGCTGCAGGCGCCCAGGCTGAGGGTCGTGATGCCCACCAGCAGCAGACGGCCCAGGGCAGGAGACAGGCTTTTTTGAAACCGGCTTTTTTGAAACAGATTTTTTTGAAACAGAAAGGACATCGGCATTACAGAGTCACCATTAATCGAACGGGTAAAATTACAGTGGGCCACTTGATTGGCTTACCTTGCTAACAAGGCGCATGAACAGGATGCCCTTCAATCAAGACCGTCAGCAGCAGGGATGCTGCTGTCGAGCGTACACGGATGTATTCTCAGCGTGTCTTGATTGAAAGGCATCCTGTTCATGCGACTCAATAGTAAGTGGGCTACTCAAAAAATCGGGTCGGTGGGTTACCCGCCAACGGCGGCAACGGCTACACCCGCACGGATACTACAGCACGCCCGCCTGCTGCAGGGCCTTGCGCAAGGGCTCCCGGCATGACTCGGCCAGGGGCGTGAGCGGCAGACGGATCCCGCCCGGGATCAGGCCCATCTCCTGCAGGGCCCATTTCACCGGAATCGGATTGGCCTCGAGAAACAGCTTCTCGTGCAGCGGCATCAAGCCGGCATTGAGGCGTTCGGCCTCGGCGCGATCTCCCCGCAGGGCGGCGGCGCACATCTCGTGCATGGCCCGGGGGGCAACGTTGGCGGTGACCGAGATGTCGCCCCTGGCGCCCATCAGGATCAGCTCCATCGCTGTCGCATCGTCGCCGCTGTACAGATCCAGCCGGTCACCGCAGCGGTCGAGAATCTCCTGACCGCGGGCGAGATTGCCGGTGGCCTCTTTGATGCCGATGATGTTGCTGATCGCGGCCAGCCGTTCCACGGTCGCCGGCAGCATGTCCACCGCAGTACGACCCGGAACGTTATACAGAATCTGCGGGATCGAGACCGCCTCGGCCACCGCGCGATGGTGCAGGTAAAGCCCTTCCTGAGTCGGCTTGTTGTAATAGGGCGTCACCAGCAGACAGGCATCGGCGCCCGCCTCCATTGCGCAGCGGGTCAGGTCAATGGCTTCCCGGGTGGAGTTGGCGCCGGTACCGGCGATGACGGGGACGCGTCCGGCGGCATGGTCCACGATGCGGCGAATCGTGGCGCAGTGCTCGTGTTCATCCAGGGTGGCGGACTCGCCAGTGGTGCCGACCGCGATAATGGCGTCCGTGCCGTTCTCGATGTGAAAATCCACCAGACGATCCAGGCACTCATTGTCGATCGAGCCATCTGCCTGCATGGGCGTGACCAGGGCCACCATACTGCCGTGAAACATGGGAATTCTCCGCGACCGGGCCGGAAGGATCCGAGGCCCAAGATTCAAAGGCGTAATGGTACTGACCCACCCCCTTGATGACAACAGCTATACCGCATTGACGCCAGTGTGGTGCTTCATATAAACCGCACATTTAGACGAGATAGACTTGAGGTGGGCCCTAAAGACTCTATCTCGCCCTACGGGAAGCCACTCAAGGCGCGATTGCCGCGTCGCCTAAAGCGCCTACTGTTGGTGCACTCGCGCCTTGAGTGGCTTTCTAAATGCACGCTTCATATGAAGCACCACACTAGCGATGGTAGCCCCGAGCCATGACCCAGGCACGGCACGGTCAACGGCCTTCAAAATCGGCCCTGCATGGACTAACAATAGTGTTCAACAACAGAGATAATCACACCCCAGAGGATCACCGATGGCCGATCGCAGCGCGGATGCGGGGACATCACCCGACTATTTAATTGAAGAGGTACTACATGAAAAGAGGCACTACATGAAAAGCTTACTGGTCATCACGGCGCTGGGCGAGGACAAACCGGGCATTGTCGACAAATTGTCGGAAACGGTCATGGCCTGCCACTGCAACATCATCGACAGCCGTATGAGCGTGCTGGGCGGTGAATTCGCCATCATGCTGATGGTCTCCGGCCGCTGGAATGAACTGACCAAGCTGGAAGACGCCCTGAGCACGGCCAGCGAGTCACTCGGCCTCAGTATTACCTGTAAACGCACCGAGATGAGCGAGCCCTCCACCGACCTGATGCCCTACAGCATCGAGGTGATCTCCATCGACCAGCCCGGCATCGTGCACCAGCTGGCCCACTTCTTTTCCAGCCGCAAGATCAATATTCAGGAACTCAATACCACCCAGTATGCCGCGGCACACACCGGCACCCCCATGTTTGCCCTGCAGATCACCGCCAATGTTCCGGCCAGCCAGCATATCGCCGGACTGCGTGACGAGTTTTTCGATTTTTGCGAAACGCTCAACATGGATGCCACAATGGAACCCTCGAAACCGTAACCGATCCTGAACATTCATCTGACAGCAACGGAAAAGACATGAGCAAGGCAAGCATCGAAAAAAAGGTCCCCGACTTTGCGCTACCCGCCACCGGTGAGCAGGACATCCGGCTCAGCGAACTCAAGGGCAAAAAGGTGGTGATCTACTTTTATCCCAAGGACAGCACCCCCGGCTGCACCACCGAGGGCCAGGACTTTCGCGACCACTATAACCAGTTCAAACGCGCCAACACCGTGGTCCTCGGGGTCTCGCGTGACAGCATCAGATCCCACGAAAACTTCAAGAGCAAACAGGGCTTTCCCTTTGAGCTGCTGTCCGACCAGGAGGAGAAACTCTGCGCCCTGTTCGACGTCATCAAGGAAAAGAATATGTATGGCAAAAAGCTCATGGGCATCGAACGCAGCACGTTTCTCATCGACGACCAGGGCGTGCTGCGTGCCGAGTGGCGCAAGGTGAAGGTCGCCGGTCACGTGGAAGCGGTGTTGGCGGCCGCCAAGGCGATTTGACCGGGGCTCCCGCCGCGATCCGCAGACCGGAGCTTTCAGCGCGGCGGATCGACTCCCGCTTCGGCTACCGATTCCGGATATTTTTAAAGCCAGACAGAGGATCAAACCATGGGCGTCCCCACTCAGCAGGAACTGGAACAGGCACTTGAAGAGGCCGCGCGCATGCGTGAGCACGGCGAAGACCCCCAGCATCTCGCCAAGGTACTGTTGAACCACCACTACCGCATCAGGCAACTGGAAAAGGTATTACACGCCGCCGAGGTCTATCTGCATTCCGGGCATGGGGGGCATGAACACAGCCAGCTGTTGCGCGCCATCGAAACGGCAAAGCGGGCGGGCACCGACACCGACCTGCTTGACCCGCTGGACTACGGGCTGTAACGCGGATTCCGACAGGCGCTCAGTCAGGAGACCGATCGTCGGCGGCGACCTCATCGAGCAGTTGCCGATAAAACCGCTCAAACAGCGCCTCCAGATCGTCGATCACCTCATTGACATCCCGGCCCTGCATCACATGCTGGGTCATCAGGGTGGAGGATTCGTTCAACAGCCGCGGCTCGTCTAACATGTGATAGCTGGCCGAGAGTCGTTTCAGCGCGGCCACCACGCTTTCATTCTCGGCGCGGGGGATGTGCCGGGGTTCGGGAATCGGTTCCGCCAAGCCACTGCCCTGCCGCGACAGCAAAAACTCGGCGAAGGCCAGCAGGTTCTCCCGCTCGCTCGCCGACAGCTTTTTATACAGTCGCAGGAGCTTCTTTTCGGCCGGACTCATCTACATCACTCGGCGGGCGATTGCGACAACCTACTCTTCGGCCTGATGGGTCACGCAATACTTGCGGGCAAAATCCAGCAGCTCATCCATGGCCCGCTGGCGGAACTTGTGTTTCTGGTGGACAAACGAGAAGGGCCGCTCCAGGGGCGGATCCAGCTCCAGCACCGCCACCGACCCCAGCTTGATCTCCTTGACCAGGGTGGCCCGCGAGATAATGCTGATGCCGATGCCGGCCTCCACCGCACCCTTGAGCGCCTCCAGGCTGCCCAGTTCCATAATCACGTCGATAGAGGAAGGGTCAACGCCGGCCTCGCGCAGATAATCCATAATCACTTCGCGCGTACCCGAACCCTCCTCGCGCAGGATAAACGGGTAATCCACAATCGCCTGCACCGGAATCTTTCCGGCCTTCGCCAGCTTGTGTCCGGGCGGGGTGATCGCCACCAGCCGATCGGTGCGACAGGGTTCCACCGCCAGGTTCTTGTTGGTCACCGGGGCCTCTACCACCCCCAGGTCGATCACATTGTTCTCCACCATGGACACAATACCGTCGGTGTTGGAGACCTTGAGACGGATATTGACGTCGGGGTATTTTTCCTTGAAGTCGCCCAGCAGCGCCGGCAGCATGTATTCGGCAATGGTGGTGCTCGCGCCGAGGATCAACACCCCACTTATCTCGCCGGTGAGTTCGCGCACGCTGTTTTCCAGGTCGTCATAGATCTCAAAGATCTTCTCGGCCCGGGACAGGACACATTCACCGGCAGCGGTGAGGCTGATCTTGTTGTGGGTGCGGTCAAACAACCGCGTGTTGAAATGTTCTTCGAGCTGACGCACCTGAAAGGTGACGGCGGGTTGGGTCATGTGTAGCGCTTCGGCGGCCTTGGTAAAGCTCAGCAGACGCGCCACGCTATAAAATACATGCAATCTACGATCAGCCATGGTCGGTTCCTACCTCATGCTGTACCGCAACTCTCACAGCCCCACCCTGCGGAAGGCGACGTCAAACCGCGGCAATTAGTTTAGATGATGTGAATATTCACATGATTTATCGGCTGCCGCGATATCTCTGTAGAGAGAGTTCACCGACCCACCGCCCCATCTGCCCGCCGCCATCTATTGCGCGGCCCGGTAGTGAAAGGCGTAATACATCACCGGAATCACCACCAGGGTCAACACCGTGGAGACCAGGATGCCGAAAATCAGCGAAATCGCCAGGCCACTGAAGATCGGGTCATCGAGAATAAACAGCGCCCCCAGCATGGCCGCCAGCCCGGTCAGCACGATGGGTTTGGCGCGCACCGCCCCGGCGCGCAGCACGGCCTCTTCCAGGGCGATGCCCTCGGCCACCTGCTGCTGCACGAAGTCGACCAGCAAGATGGAGTTACGCACGATGATACCGGCCAGGGCGATCATGCCGATCATCGAGGTCGCCGTGTATTGCGCGCCCAACAGGGCATGTCCCGGCATCACCCCGATGATGGTGAGCGGGATCGGCGCCATGATAATCAGCGGCACCAGATAGGAACGGAACTGGGCCACCACTAGCAGATAGATCAGCACAATCCCCACCCCGTAGGCGATGCCCATATCGCGAAACGTCTCAAAGGTGATCTGCCATTCGCCATCCCACTTCAGGCTGTACTGGTAAGGGTTGGCGGGCTGACGGAAAAAGTTCTGTTCCAGCGTCGTGCCGTCGGTGACACCCTCCAGGTCGGTCGCGGACAGCGCAGCGGCGATATCAAACATCCCGTACAGGGGGCTGTCCAGCTCGCCCGCCAGATCACCGGTAACAAACACCACCGGTAACAGATCCTTGTGATAGATCGCCTGCTCGCGCGGGGTGCGACGCACGCTCACCAGCTCGGACATCGGCACCAGGTTGCCGTTTTCCGCGCGCAGCTTGAGGGCCAGCACGGAATCGATGTGCGCCTGCTCAGCAACCGGGAAGGCCAGCCGAATGGGGACCGGGTATTTGACCTGGGCGCCGTGCAGATAACCGACATCCTCACCCCCCAGCAGGGTGGCGATGTCGGCGACAATGGTCTGCTGTGCGACGCCCAGCAGGGCGGCCTTGGGTCGATCGATGCTCAGCAGCAGACGGCTGGCCGGGGACTCCACGCTGTCATCCACATCCACCACATCCGGAGTGGCGTCAAACACGCCGCGCACCTGTTTGGCGATGGCCCGCTGCCCGGCATAGTCGATGCCATAGATCTCCGCCACCAGCGGCGACTGCACCGGCGGGCCCGGGGGCACCTCCACCACCTTGACACTGGCATTAAAGGCCCTGCCGATGGCGGCCAGCGGTTCACGCATCGCTGCGGCGATCTCGTGGCTCTGCCGGTCGCGCGCATCCTTGGGCGCGAGATTGACCTGCATATCACCCACGTTGGCCGCCCGCCGCAGATAATACTGACGCACCAGGCCGTTAAAATTGATCGGTGAGGCGGTGCCCGCGTAGGCCTGATAATTTTCCACCTCCGGCACGCCCGACACATAGGCCCCGATCTCGCGCAGCACGCGCGCGGTCTGTTCGAGGCTGCTGCCTTCGGGCATATCCACCACCACCTGAAATTCCGATTTGTTGTCAAACGGCAGCATCTTCAGCACCACGGCTTTAAAGACCGGCAAGGCAACCGAAATGGCGATCAACAACAGGATCACGCCTAACAATAACCAGCGACGCCCGCGCCCGGCGGCGCCGCCCAGCATCGGTCCCATGTAACGCCGGAAAAACACAAACAGCCTGCCATCATCGGCAGGCGTTTCCGCGTGCGCACCGGCATCGGCCGCACGGCGCAAAAACTTGTAGGCCATCCACGGGGTCACCACAAAGGCCACCGCCAGCGAGATCAACATCCCCATGCTGGCATTAATGGGGATCGGACTCATGTAAGGGCCCATCAGTCCGCTCACGAAGGCCATCGGCAGCAGGGCGGCGATCACCGCAAAGGTGGCCAGGATGGTGGGGCCGCCAACCTCATCCACCGCCAGCGGAATGGCGGTGCGCAGATCCTTCGCGCCCTTTTGCATGTGGCGATGAATATTCTCCACCACCACAATGGCATCATCCACCAGGATGCCGATGGAAAAGATCAGCGCGAACAGCGACACCCGGTTGATGGTAAAGCCCCAGGCCCAGGAGGCGAACAGGGTCGCGGCCAGGGTGATGACCACGGCGCTGCCGACGATAAACGCCTCTCGCAGGCCCAGCGCAAACAACACCAGCAACACCACAAATGCCGTCGCGAACACCAGTTTGCCGATCAGCTTTTTGGCCTTGTCATCCGCCGTGGCGCCGTAATTGCGAGTCACCGTGGCCTGTATGCCATCCGGAATAAAGGTACCCTTGAGTTGCTCGAAGCGCTCGATCAGCTGATTGGCCACATCCACGGCATTGACGCCCGGCTTTTTGGCGATGGCGATGGTCACCGCGGGATATTCGCCGCCGCCGGCACCTAACCAGACATAGCTGTCAAGCTGATCCGCGCCATAAGCAATACGGGCGACATCGGACAGGCGGATCGGTCGTCCCCCGCTCACCCCCACCACCAGCTCGGCGACCTCATCGGCATTGGCCAGGAAGCGCCCGGCATGTACCGGTATCTCTGTATTGTCGGCCACCAGCTGTCCGGCCGCCTGCGATTGATTGGCCTGCTGCAGGGCGCGGCGCAGATCGTCCAGCGCAATACCGTAAGCCGACAGACGCGCCGCGTCGGGCATCACCCTGACCACCTTGTCGGCGCCGCCGATGGTGTAGATGTCACGCGTGCCCGGCACCCGCTTCAGCTCGGCCTCGATGGCATGCGCCACCTGCTGCAACTCGTAGCCACCGATGGCCTCATTCTCATCCCACAGGGTCAGGGTCACGATCGGCACATCATCAATACCCTTGGGTTTGATGATCGGCTGGGCCACACCGAGATTTCTGGGCAACCAATCCTGGTTAGAATAGATGGCGTTATAGAGGCGCACGATGGCCTGGGTGCGATCCTCCCCGACCTCAAACTGCACGGTCAGCACCGACTGCCCCGGCTGGGAGATGGAATAGACGTGTTTGATGCCGGAGATCTCCGACAGGATCTGTTCGGCAGGGGTGCTGACCAGCTGCTCGACTTCCTGGCTGCTGGCGCCGGGAAAGGCAACGAACACATTGGCGAAGGTCACATTGATCTGCGGCTCTTCTTCGCGCGGCGTCACCAGTACGGCAAACACACCCAGCAACAGGCCGACCAGGGCCAGCAAGGGGGTGATTTCTGACAGCAGAAACGTTTTCGCGATACGCCCGGACAGTCCCATTTTTGTATTCACACCTGGCTGGTTAGCTTTGCTTGGTTGTTTGTTTGAGTTGTTGTTTCAATGCCTGCCCGAATGCGTGCCGGACAGACATACCGGCTGATGCCCCGCACCGCAGCAGCTGAAAGATCTAGCGCCGGCGTTGCGCCTTCAGCACCACACCGGCCTGCACCGGATTCAGGGCCACCTGCTCGCCGGCGACCAAACCGGCCAGCACCTCGATGGTATCTTTATCCAGATAGGCGCCAATACGCACGGCGCGAAACTCCACCCGCCCCTGTTCATCCACCACATACACGGCCGTCACTTCACTGCGATGCACCACCGCCGTCGCCGGCACCAGCAGCCGCGATACCTCGCCCGTCACAAATTGCGCCTTCACGAACATGCCGGGATAAAAACCGGGGGGCACGGCAGAGAGCTCGACCCGCACCGTAAAATCATGGGTCGCGGCATCGGCATAGGGATACACGGTAAGCTGGTCACTGTTCAGACTGCTGTCCACTGCGGCATTCTCGCTCGGCCGGGCCAGGGAGATGGTCACCCGGCTGTGTTGGCGCACCGCCTCCACCACGCCTTGCGGCACGCTGGCCGTGGCGCGCAACTTTGCCAGCGAGAAGCCGGTCATCAAGGGCGTGCCGGGTTGTACCCGTTCACCTACATTGACATGGCGCTCCACCACGATGCCCGAATACGGGGCCCGCACTACGGTATATTCCAGCTGTTCGCGGGCGCTCTTGAGGTCCGCCTCGGCGGCCTTGACGCGTTGCTGCGCCGCCTTGAGGTCGGCCTGGGTCTTGTCGACAGCGGATTTCGCCACCAGCTTTTTCTCGTACACCGACTGCACCCGCGTGTGTTCATCCTCGGCCTGCTGCAAGCGCGCCAGCGCCTCCTTTAACTGCGCCTCCGCGCGGGCCACGCCGGCCTGTTGCTCCTTGTCGGTGAAGCGCAACAACAGCGCGCCCTTTTCCACCACATCATCCACATCGAAAAAGATCTGCTGGATACGACCGGTGGTTTCCGCCGCCAGGGTGGCCTGATGCACCGCCTCGATCACCGCATCGGCCACAAACACCTCGGGCACTAGGCGTTGTTCCGCCACCGCAACGGCCAGTGACTCCTCGGCCAGGACGCTGCCCGGGGCACTCATCAGGCCCAGCGCGCCCAGCCATAGCACCATTGCAGATGCGATCCGGCAGGCGGCAGGGCGGATAAAAAACGGATGATTGTTACGCATAAAATTATTCCGGTTCGTCGACATAGGTATCAGGGCATGCTACCCGGCTGCGGGCCAAAAGTAGATAAAACAGGAGCATAGCAGCATTCTGTATATTAGCGAACACTAATAAACAACCTGATAGGCAAGATGGCTTGGGCTGTGGCACTTCAGGATCTACACTTAAAATAGATTTATTCACAACGAGGCACAAGACAATGAAGAGTCGATCCATCTGGCGCACTGTGGTGCTCATCGGGCTCAGCCTGACACTATTCGGCTGCGCCACCCGACTGTCGGTGCAGGTCAGCGCCATCGCAGACCCGGCGGACAGCGCGGCCTCCACGCGTTATGTGCTGCTCAACGGCAACGCCGAGGGTCAGGAAAACGATCTGTTTTTTCGCGAGTTTAGCGCCTACTTCATCCCGATTCTGGAGCAGAAGGGCTATCAAAAGGTCGCCGCGCGCGAGCAGGCGGATATCGAGGTCTTCCTCCGCTATGCGGTCTCCGACGGGCGGGTGGGGATTCACACCTTCGCCCATCCGCTGTATGAAACCTTCGGCGGCAATACCATCACCTTCACCGAAACCAAGACCGACTCCGGCGGCGTAACCACCACCACCCAGGGCACTGTGCATGTGCCGCTACAGACCCAGTACGTGGGCACCGTGCTGGAAAGAAGCAGTTATGTTGAATACACCAGCTCGGTCGCCCTCGAGGCCTACAGGATTCATGCCGGCGATCCAAAACAACACAGCGTTTTATGGAAGACCCTGATCAGCTCCACCAGTGAAAGCAATGATCTGCGTAGCGTGATGCCGGTGATGGCCGCCGCCGCGGCCCCCTACCTGGCCAGCAATAGCGGCGCGACCAAGACCGTCCGTCTGCAACCGGACGACCCCAAGGTCTTGCAGATCAGACAGCAGGCCTCGCAGTAGCCTTGAGCCATACTCACTAACTCAAGTTTCGGAGTTCGCCGGAGCAAAGCGTCTGGAGGGAGGAGTCTTTTGCAGGACCGTTTGCCGCAGGGATGCGGCAACCGAGCCTCCAGGGATGGATTTACGGCGTGTCCAGCAAAAGACCCCTCCCTCCAGACGCATCGGTAATGACGATGAACTCCGAAACTTGAGTTAGTAAGCCAAAGTGGCCCTGACTCACAGCCGCCCGCAGCCGCCGGGCCGGTCTCACGGCGTTAATCCACCACCCGCTCCAGCGGCAGGCAGCGTGTGTCCGCCAGCGGCGCGCGGCGCGGCAGGCTCGCCGCCAGCAGTTGCAGGACCTTGTGGGCGGTGGAACGGTAGGTGGTCAGCTTGCCACCGTACACGCTGACCAGGCGCGGCGAGCCCGGCCGATCCGGCTGCAACAGCGTCTCCCGGGGTCGCGCGGCATGCCCGCCCTGTTGCGCATCGCCCCCCGCCGGCAACACCCGCAGCCCGGCAAAGGCGTCGAGCACCACGGGCGGGGTCTGCCCGGCAGGGTCGCCCTTGTCGTCAGCCAGCGCATGACCAAACGCATCACCCCCAAACGCATCATCCCCAAAATAGTGGCGATAGGTTTCCAGCAGGTACTCCCGCTCCGCCGCGAGCGGCCGCACCGTGGCCGGATCGCCGCTGAAACCGGTCTCCGTGGTGCCCAGCAGGATGGCGCTGCGTAACGACGAGTGGGAATGCTGCGACACCCCGGTCGTTGCCGGCTCCGCCGCACAGTGCCAGGGCATGACAAACACCGGCCGTCCATCACGAGGCGATTCCAGATAGTAGATGCCGTGCGATGCCTCACCCGCTAACACCAGGTGGGTGCCCTGCACCAGGGCAATGTCCACTGCGGCGATCGCCGGTAGCACGCGCGCCAGCACCTCGTTCACCCAGGGGCCGGCGGCATTGACGATGCTGTGGGCGGTGCAGGTGGTCTCGGTGTGGGTGCGGGCACAGCGGGTCTGCACCTGCCAGTGATCGGCGACCGGCGACGTCGTCGTCGTCGTCGCAGCGGGCGGGCGAATGGCCGAACAGAACGTGGTCTGCGTCTGTAGCCTTGCGCCCAGTTTCTGTGCCGAAGCCATCACCGCACGGGTCAGCTGGACATCATCCGTTTGCGCGTCCCAGTACTGGAACACGGCACGCAGCCCGTCCCGTTTCAGCCCGTCCAGCGCGCTCCACTCGCGTCGGGGCAGGCTGCGAAAGCACGTATCGGCACCGCCCCCACCGAGCAGCGCATACAGGCTCAATCCGGCCCACACCCGAAAACGGCTGCGGGAGGAGTCGGCATACACCGGAATAAAGAAGGGCCGCAGCTGCACCAGATCCGGCGCCAGCCTGAGCAGCAAGGCGCGCTCCTGCAGGCACTCGCGTACCAGCGAATACTGGCCATGTTCCAGATAGCGCAGACCGCCGTGAATCAGCTTGCTCGAGCGACTCGATGTGCCGCTGGCCACCTCGCCCTGCTCCACCACTAACACGGAGTAGCCGGCCGCCGCCGCGGCCTGGGCCACCCCGGCGCCGTGAATGCCGCCACCGATGACCAGCACATCGTAGTGTGCGGGGGTGTGCGCAGCGGCTTGACCAGAGCCGTGATCAGGGGCGAGACCGGCGTGCTCAGTCATCGGCCCGCTCCCCCCTGAGGCGAGGATCCTGCAGCAGGCCGCCGATATCCCAGGTCTCGATAAAATCCGCGCCGCGGGCGAACCAGCGCAGCGCCTCCTCCGGGTCGACGATGTCGTACAGGGCCCATTGCCACGGCCCCGGCCACAGCGCCTCGGCGCCGATCTTTTGCGCATTACAGAACAGCACATCAGGGGCCAGCACCCGCGCCTGTTGCTGCGCGGCGCTGCTCCAGTCACGAATCGCCCAGCCAATCCGCGACTGACCCGCCTGTCGCGCGCGCGCCAGCACCGTCTCATCAAAGGAAATCAGGTAACACTGGGAGCGGACCGGTTGCAGTGCGGCCAGTAGAATCTCCACCACCGGATCCACGCCAAACTGCCTCAGCGTTTCGGTCTTGATCTCCACAAAGGCGGTGGCCTGCGGCCAGCGTTGCAATAACGCCAGCACCGCCTCCAGGCTCGGTATGGGCTGTGGCGCACAGGCCTCGCCCAGTCTGTCGACCTCGCTCACCCGCAACCGGGCGAGGGCCGCAAAAGAGGTCTCCTGAATGATCCCCTCACTGCCGGTCATGCGCGCCAGCTCGCTGTCGTGAAAAACCACCGGCACCTGGTCCGCCGTAAACTGTACGTCAAACTCAATATAGTCGGCACCGGCGTCCAGCGCGGCCTCCAGGGCGAGCAGGGTGTTTTCGGGATATCGCTGACTGTAACCGCGATGGGCGATGAGCCGGGGGCGTGCGGTCGATGGATTCATGATGCTGACGTCCTGTCCAGTTCCGCCTGCAACGCGCGCCGCCAGCGCGCATAGCGATCCAGCAGGGCGGGATTGGCGGCGGGCGCAAATCGCTCGCACCGATTGTCGCTGGCCCAGTCCTCAGCAACCCAATGGTCGGCCACCCCGTCCTCGGTAACAGCGGAACCCTCCGCGACCGGCGTTGCCGGCGGGCTGGCCAGCAGGAAGGCCAGCCCCTGGGCGCTCGCCTCGCTCTGCGCCAGGCGCTCTACCGGCAGGCCGCTGATATCCGCCAGGCGTTGACACAGCCCATCCAGCACCGACAGCCCCCCACTCAAGACAATCTGTTGCACATCCACCGCCTCGCTGACCAGCTCTTCGAGATTGATACGCAGCAGAAACAGGATGCTCTCCATCACCGCCACCCACTTCGCCCCCGGCTCGGCCTTCTCGTCCCCATCACCCACGAAGCGGGAGACGAAATCCGCTCGCCAGAAAGGCGACCCCAGGCCGGAGACGCCGTTGAGGTAGAGCGGAATCCTGTCGGCCGTCGCCAACCAGTGCGCCGCCTGATTCTGCGCCTGCCGGGCCGAAATACCCAAGCCCTTTTCGACCAGAGCCAGCGCGCTGCCGGCGCCATTCACGGTCGCCTCCAACACCTGCAGCAGCGCCCCGGGCTCATGCCAGACCACGCTCTGTAACAGGCGGGCCGGCAGGGCCTGTTCGGCTGGCGTGAGGCATTGCAGAAAGGCGCCCGTGCCCATATTCAGGTAGGCGCTGCCCGCCGCGGGCGCACCCGTCGCAAACAGGGCCGCCGACTGGTCGCCGCTGCACACGGTGAGCGGAATAGAGAGCCCATCGGCCACCACCAGGCTGCCAAAGGCATGGCGGTTCGGTACACAACGCGGCAGGTAATCCGCCGCCAGCCCAAACAGCCCCAGCAGCTCGTCCGACCACTGCCGGGTCCGCCGGTCCCACAGCAGGGTACGCGAGGCATTCACCGAGTCCACCAGCAGGGGCCGCTCCTTCAACAGTCGAAACAGCAGGAAACTTGCCAGCGGGCCGCAGACCAGGGTGCCCCGCCGATGGGCCGCCGCCACCACCTCCAGCTGGTCCAGACACCAGTGGATCTTGCTGACGCCATAGTGCGCGGAGGGCAGCAGCCCCGTAATGCGGCGAATCTGCTCGGTGTGAGGGGCAAAGTCTTGCAGCCAGGACTGGCCGCGCCGATCCTGCCAGCTGATCGCGGGCGACAGGGCGCGACCGCTGTCGCGGTCCCAACAGACGATATTGGAGCGCTGGGTGACCAGCCCCGCGGCCACAATATCCCGACAACGCGTCCCCAGTGTTTGCAGGCATTCAGCCAGAGCGGCCTGCACCGATGCCACCAAGGCATCGGCATCCTGTTCCACCCGATCGGGCCGAGGTCGACTCACCGCCACCGATCGGTGCGCCTGGGCCACCATGCGTCCGGCCTGATCAAACACGATCACCCGGCTGGCATGGCCGCCCTGATCGATGCTGAGATACAGGGGCCGGATGACCCCAGACGCCAGCTGGCCCTGCGTCGGCTGACTGCCCGGCACCTCACGTCGCTGTATCATAATCCCTCTCCGATTGGCACACACGGATCGTATAAGCTATTGATTCTTATTGCCTTATAATGCCCTGTGCGCCGCGGCCCTGTACCAGGACGGTGACCGCTGTTATCGCCGTTATAGCGTCATATATACCGGCATATAAGCGGGGCGAATTTTATTATCATTAGATATTTAGAATATTAGTTGACAATAATATTAGACCCAGGCTAAACTCCTTCCCACGTTCTACTGACCCCTCTGTAGAACATATTTTGGCCCTGCTACCCCTTGCTCCTCCCTCCTCCGAGCACCAGCAGGGCTTTTTTTTGCCCGCGTTTTCGATGGCCGATCGGCCATCCAGCAGCGGGTCAGAATCCCGGCTCGCAGATAAACCGTAACGGTTCCGCGCTGAGCGGATGCACAAAGGCCAGCGACAGGGCGTGCAATAACAGCCGTGGCGCTTTCGCCTGCTGCGCCGGGCTGGCATAGAGACGGTCCCCCAGGATGGGATGACCCAGCGACTGCAGATGCACCCGCAACTGGTGCGACCGTCCGGTTTCGGGCTGTAGTTCGACCCGCGTAATGCCCTGCTCGACATCCCGCCACAACACCTTGTAATAGGTCAGGGACGGCTTGCCCTGCTGATGGTCGACAATCTGGCGAGGCCGATTGGGCCAGTCGCAGATCAGGGGCAGGTCTATCTTCCCGGCCGCATCCGCTATCCGCCCGTCCACCACGGCGATGTAGCGCTTTGTCACCTCACGGTTTTGAAATAACAGGCTCAGCTGTCGGTGCATCACCTTGTTGCGTGCCAGCACCATCACCCCGGAGGTCTCCATGTCCAGGCGGTGCACGATCAGGGCCTCGGGATAGTCCCGCTGCGCCCGCGACAGGAGGCAGTCCTGTTTGTCATCCCCCCGCCCCGGCACCGACAACAGGCCGCTGGGTTTATCCACCACCAGCAGGCCCTCATCACAATACAGCACCGCGAGGCCGTCATCGGTCGGGGGTTGATAGTCCGGCATCGGCGAATGTGCGACGGTCATTTTTAACACTACTCCAGTCATGGCAAACAATCTCTAACAATAAAAAGGCCGATGCCCACCGGCCCGCTGCACCAAAACTATCAGTCCATCATGTTGTTTGCCAACATCAGACAACGCGAGTTTGGTGAGAAATGCAACCGCCAGCGCTATGAACTGCGGTTGCGCTATTTTTTCTAGCCTGCCTGGCGGGATATGCGGCCCAACATCTGTTAGACTACGCGGCCTTTAAGGCACGGGACTGGCCCTGTTCCTGCCCCGCATCGTCTGCGCGGCTCTGCGCCCGCGGACGGCCATAATGAAAACGTTGTCGATTGATAGATAGGTAAGAGATGTTTGTTTCCCTGCGCGCCCACTGGCTCAGCAATATCCGCGGCGACCTGCTCGCCGGCATGGTCGTCGCCCTGGCGCTGATCCCCGAGGCCATTGCCTTCTCCATCATCGCCGGGGTCGACCCCAAGGTCGGTCTGTACGCCTCCTTCTGCATCGCGGTGGTGATTGCCTTTGTCGGCGGCCGGCCCGGCATGATCTCCGCCGCCACCGGCGCCATGGCGCTGCTGATGGTGACCCTGGTGCGGGACCACGGCCTGGAATACCTGCTGGCCGCCACCCTGCTCACCGGGGTACTGCAGATTATCGCCGGCTATATCAAGCTAGGTTCGCTGATGCGTTTCGTGTCGCGCTCGGTGGTGACCGGTTTTGTCAACGCGCTGGCGATCCTCATCTTCATGGCCCAGTTGCCGGAGCTGAACCCCGCCACCGTCGGGGTCACCTGGCACGTGTATGCGATGACCGCGGCCGGCCTGGGCATCATCTATCTGTTTCCCTATATCACCAAAACTATTCCATCGCCGCTGGTGACCATCGTGGTGCTGACCCTTATCGCCATGGTGCTGGACCTGCCCCTGCGCACCGTGGGCGACATGGGCGAGCTGCCCGATACCCTGCCGATCTTCCTCTGGCCCGACGTGCCGCTTAACCTGGAGACCCTGCTGATCATCCTGCCCTATTCCATCTCGCTGACGATGGTTGGTCTGCTGGAGTCGCTGATGACGGCCACCATCATCGACGACCTGACCGACACCCCCAGCGACAAGAACCGCGAGTGCAAGGGCCAGGGCATCGCCAATATCGGCTCGAGTCTGCTGGGCGGCATGGCCGGCTGCGCGATGATCGGCCAGTCGGTGATCAACGTGAAATCCGGCGGGCGCACGCGCCTCTCCTCCCTCTCGGCCGGGGTTTTCCTGCTGCTGATGGTGGTGTTTCTCGGCGACTGGGTGGCGCAGATCCCCATGGCCGCGCTGGTGGCGGTGATGATCATGGTCGCCATCGGCACCTTCAGCTGGGAGTCGCTGCGCAACCTGAAAAAACACCCGAAAAGCTCCAGCATGGTGATGATCGCCACCGTGGTGGTGGTGGTGGCCACCCACAACCTGGCCTACGGCGTGTTCGTCGGCGTGTTGCTGGCGGCCATGAACTTCGCCAACAAGGTGGCCCGCTTCAAGTACGTGAGCTCCACGCTCAGCGCAGGCGGCACCACCCGCAGCTACCACGTGGTGGGCCAGGTGTTCTTCGCCTCGGCGGACAAGTTCATCGAGTTCTTCGACTTCAAGGAGGCGCTGGACAAGGTCGTCATCGACCTCACCCAGGCGCACTTCTGGGACATCACCTCGGTGAGCGCGCTGGACAAGGTGGTATTGAAATTCCGCCGCGAGGGCACCGAGGTGGAGATCATCGGCCTCAACCAGGCCAGCGCCACCATCGTCGATAAATTCGCCGTGCATGATAAACCGGATGCCGTCGACCAACTGATGGGTCACTGACCGGAAGGGGAATCGCCATGACCAAGACCAATGTAATCGCCTGTATCGACGGCACCGCGGTCTCCACCGCGGTCAGCGACTGCGCCGCCTGGGCCAGCCTGCGGCTGGAGGCGTCGCTGGTGCTGCTGCACGTGCTGGACAAGGCGGAGTACCCCATCCCCGCCGACCTGAGCGGCAACATCGGCCTCGGCAGTCGCGAGGCCCTGCTGCAGGAGCTGGCGGAGCTCGACGCAAAACGCGGCAGGCTCGCCCTCGAACAGGGCCGGCTGATGCTGGAGACCGCCCGCCAGCGCGCGGTGGCCGATGGCGTGGCCGAGCCCATCGTGCATCAACGCCACGGCAGTCTGCTGGACTCGCTGCTGGCCATTGAACCGGACACCCGCCTGCTGGTGCTGGGCAAACACGACGAACATCTGGGCGAGCATGTCGGCAGCCGGCTGGAGACCGTGGTGCGCAGCCTGCAGCGGCCGATCCTGGTCTGTCCGCCCGACTTCACCGCCCCGCAACGAGTGATGATCGCCTTTGACGGCAGCGCCACCACGCGCAAGGCGGTGGAGATGGTGGCCGCCAGTCCGCTGTGCCGCGGCCTGCCCTGCCATGTGTTGATGGTCGGTGCCGACACCGAAGAACATCAGGCCCAGCTGGCATGGGCACGACACAGCCTGGAGGCCGCCGACTTCGTGGTGACCACCGTGCTACAGCAGGGAGAGGTGGAACAGGTGCTCTGCGATTACCGCCGCGAACACGACATCGAGCTGTTGGTCATGGGCGCCTACGGCCACTCGGTGATCCGCCGCTTCCTGGTCGGCAGCACCACCACCAGCGTGATCCGCAACGCCCGGATCCCGGTACTGCTACTGCGCTAGGCATTTGTCAGGCCAGTAGGCTGTCGAAGTCAGGAGGAACAACTCACCTCGATCTGCTGCGCCCACGCGGGCGGATGCCCCGCATACCGGGCAAAGGCCTCATGTTCGGCAAAGGGGTCTTGCAGAATCTGCATCAGCTGTTCGATGACGGAATAGTCGTCCTCATGCTGGGCCTTACGGATGGCCATTTCGGCCAGGTAATTGCGCAGTATGTATCTGGGGTTCACCCGCTTCATCTGGGCACTGCGGGCCTCGGCAGGCACCGCCTCCTGCCCGAGACGCTGTTGATAGACAGCAAACCACCGGTCATACCCGACCCGGTCAACAAACAGATCCCGGCAGCCGCCAGGCTCGACCTCGCTCAGCTGGCGAAAGAAGATCGTATAGTCCACCCGGTTCGTCGCCAGCAGATCCAGCAGCGCGCTGACCAGCTGCTGATCGTCTGCCCGCGACTGTGAAAAACCCAGTTTTCGCCGCATCAGCTCCGCATAATGGCCGACAAACTGGTCCTGGTATTTTGCCAGGGCCGCCTTGGCCAGCGCCACCGCCTCATCCACCTCGCCATGCAATACCGGCAACAGGGCCTGAGCCAGACAGCTCAGGTTGAACAGGCCGATCTCCGGCTGTTTATCAAAGGCATATCGCCCGTGGGGGTCGGAGTGATTACAGATATAACCCGGCTCATACTGCTCGACAAAACCAAACGGCCCGTAGTCCAGGGTAATGCCGTGGATCGACATGTTATCGGTATTCATCACGCCGTGGGCAAAACCGACCGCCTGCCATTGCGCGATCAGTCCGGCCGTCGCCACGATGACCTCCTCCAGAAAGGCGAGGACCGGATTCTGTGCGCTCAACAGGTGTGGATAATAGTGGTGCAGCACATAATCGGTCAGCTGTTGCAGCTCGTCGTAATGCCCGGCATAAAAGAAGTATTCAAAACTGCCGAAGCGAATATGGCTGGGCGCCACCCGCAACACCATCGCACCCGGCTCAATCTGTTCGCGATAGACCTCCTCGCGGCTACCGGACAGAAACAGGGCGTGGGTGGTCGGAATCCCCAAGCCCTGCATGGCGGCACTGCACAGGTATTCGCGGATCGACGAACGCAACACCGCCCGGCCATCGCTGCCGCGTGAATACAGGGTCTGGCCCGCGCCCTTCAACTGCAGATCCCAAGGCTGATGCTGCGCCGTGCGCAACTGGCCGAGCAGGATGGCGCGCCCATCGCCGAGGCGCGAGACATACTGGCCGAACTGATGGCCGGCATAACAGGCGGCAATCGGTCTGAACCCCGCAAAGGGTTTTCGGCCGGCAAAGATATCGAGCAAATCGCCTCGCCGGCCCTCGGCCGCATCCATGCCCAGCAGCTGCGCCACCTGCGGATTAAAGTGGATCAGAAAATCACCCGCCAGGGCCTGCGGCTGATGTTCCGAAAAAAAGATCTCCGGCAGGCTGGCGTAGGTGTTGTCGAAATTCAGCTGTTCAAGGGTACGCATGGAATCATTCTGACAAGGCGCAGAAAAAATACAACGTGGTTTCAATGCGGGAATTATCTTGTACGCCAGGAGGACCGGGCATCGAATTTTTCACAGGCTTTGAGTGTTTGTCTATCCGCTCCGGTAGAGCGCAGCAGTCCGCTGGGATGACGCCTGCGGCCCTGGTCGAATTTCACACTCGCCATAAGTGTATTATTCAGGCTCCTAGTGAACCGGGTCTTCTGATCAGCACCGCCGGTGATAGCGATTTCCCACACCAGGCAACCTCATGACTATCGGTCATTCTCTTCCGTAATGGACAGGTCATCGGTGGAGTTCCCGCCTGCGACACCCCTGGCCAGGCGAAACTTTAGCATCAGGTTGTTGCGGGAATCCGCATTGTTCAGCGCCTCCTGCATGCTGATTTTTCCCATACTGTAGAGTTCATACAGAGACTGATCAAAACTTTGCATGCCCATCTCGGTGCTGTTGCCAATGGCGTCCTTGATTCCTTCGATATCACCCTTCTCGATGAGCTCGGAGATATAGGGCGATTTAAGCATGATCTCAACGGCGGGGACGCGCTTGCCCTGCACGCCAGACACCAGACGCTGGGAAACAACCGCCCGCAGATTCAGCGAGAGATCCAGCAATAACTGATGATGCATGGGATCGGGGAAAAAATTGATAATCCTGTCCAGCGTCTGATTGGCGTTATTGGCATGCAGCGTCGACAGGCAGAGATGGCCTGTTTCCGCATAGGCTATGGCGTGTTGCATGGTCTCCCGATCGCGAATCTCGCCGATCAGAATCACGTCCGGCGCCTCGCGCATGGCATTTTTCAGGGCGTTGGCATAACTTAGAGTATCCAGCCCAACCTCGCGCTGGTCAACGATGGATTTCTTGTGTTGATGGATAAATTCGATGGGCTCTTCAATGGTCAGGATATGGCCGGTATTGTTGGCATTGCGGTGATCAATCATACTGGCCAGGGTCGTAGACTTGCCTGAACCGGTGGAGCCAACCAGCAGGATCAATCCGCGCGGCTCCATGATCAGCTCCTTCAACACAGCGGGCAGGTGCAAGTTTTCAATGGATGGGATATGCGATTTGAGATATCGGACCACCATGGCGACTTCGCCACGCTGACGGTACAGATTGATGCGAAAGCGTCCTATGTCATGCACAGAGATCGCGAGATTCAGTTCCATCTCCGCTTCAAAGGTCTTTTGCTGATCATCGCTGATAACACTGTAGGCCAGTTTTTTGACCACCCCGGGCGGAAGCGACGTGTCGTTCAACGCAGCGCTGACTCCCTCAATCTTGATATTGACCGGCGCGCCGGTACTGAAAAAAAGATCGGAGGCGCCCTTTTCGGCCATCAGCTTCAGATAGGGCAGGATATCCATCAACGTAGCACTCCCATATAACACACCGACTTGCGCCTATTGCATAAAACAGTATTTTTCATGACTGATTTTTCATGCTTAACTTTTCCTGCTTAACAGGCAATGACCATCTCGACACCCAGCTATTCAAGACGGATACGATAGACCTCGGCAAGCGAGGTTTTCTTTTCTCTGGCGGCATTGAGCGCATTCCGGGTCAGCACCGTCATGCCATTGCTTACGGCCTCGGCGTGGATGATATCCGCGCTCACCCCATTCAATACGTGCGAGCGTATTGCCTGATTCATCTGCAACAATTCATACACCGCCAGGCGACCCTTGTAGCCGGTATTATTACAACTCTCACAACCCTTGCCACGATAGAATTTTTCTTTACTGTCGACACCCAGCGCCTGATTCACAACCGGGTCGACCGCTTCCTCCTCAAGACATAGCGGGCAGTTGGCACGCACCAGACGTTGCGCCAAAACGCCCAGCAGGGTGTCATTAATGAGATAGGGTTCCACCCCCATTTCCAGCAGACGCGTGACCGTTACCGCGGCGCTGTTGGTGTGCAGGGTGCTCAGCACAAGGTGCCCGGTAAGCGCACTTTCAATGGCGGTTTTCGCCGTCTCCTGGTCGCGAATCTCGCCCACCATAATGACATCGGGATCATGCCGTAGAATATTGCGCAGAATGCGGGCAAAAGAATAATCAATCTGGTGATTGACCTGCATCTGTTCAATGCCGTCGATGTGATACTCCACGGGATCTTCCGCGGTGATAATATTGACGTTGCTTTTTCGGATGTGTTCCAGTGCGGCATAGAGTGTGGTTGATTTTCCAGAGCCCGTCGGACCGGTGACCAGCAGAATTCCATAGCTGTGACTTATCATATCTTTAAATAGATGATGGTCATGATCATTGAAGCCGAGCTCATCAATATTCCGCAGGCCCGCCATGGTATCCAGGATGCGGATCACAACACTCTCGCCATTGATCGTCGGCATAACGGAAATTCGCAGATCGACCTTGTTGCCGTATATATTGGTGCTTGCCCGGCCATCCTGCGGAATCCTGCGCTCGCTGATATCCATGCGGCCGATAATCTTGATACGGCTGACCACCGCCGCCAGTATGGATTTGGTAAAATTACGCACCGGGATCAATGTGCCATCTATGCGCAATATGATGTCAACGGCCTTTTCTCCGGGGCGAATGTGGATATCCGAGGCCCTTCTGTGCACGGCCTCGATAATCATATTGTGGACCAGGCGAACAATGGGTTTCTCCTGACTCAGGCGCGCAGCCTCCTTGGTGAGTCCTTCCTCGTTTTCTCCGCCAGCGGCACCGTTTTCGCTAAACTCTTCTATCGCCTCATCATCCTCCTGCTGGCCATAGAATTTATCAATCGCCGCTTCGATATCCTCATGCTGGGCCATGACGGCCTCGATCCGGTGCTGGGTGACAAACTCCACCATCTTGCAGGCATCGAAATTCGTCGGATCAGACATCGCGACCACCAACAGGTGGTGATGGACAAACAGCGGGAGCACATGGAAACGAATCGCCAGCTCTCGCGGGAAATGGGTCAGCGACGCGGAATCGATATCAAATGCACCAAGCTTCACAAAGTGCAGTCCCAGCTTGAAGGCCAGGATGCCGTATATATCGTCCGCGTTCGCCACCCCCTTCTGCACGAGAATTTCAGCGATACGCTTTTCGGGAAGCCGCTGTTTATAGGCCAGTGCATCGTCCAACTGCTTGTAGGTGATCAGCCCCTGCGCCAGCAATAACTCGCCCAAACGCTGCGCCGGCAATGGCCACCGGTCCTCTAACCGTTCAATCAACTCACTGCGGCAGGTCGCCGGCGGCAAGGTGCGGATACTACCTGGCGCCGGCGACGAGGCAAGATGCGGCCCGTCCTTGACCTGCCCCACCACCGCCGCATGCACCGCTTCATGCATTGGGTGGGCCATGCGATGTTCAGCCACTGTTTGTACCAGAGCGTTATTAGCGCTGTATTTTTCCAGTGTGGTGTTGGGCGCAAATAGTCGATAGACATGGCCATCGGTCTTGTCGAGAAAGATATGCAGGCCAATGGCGTCCAGCAGAATGGTTTCCGCGCTGGCATGCAATTTTTTACCGTCCCTGTAGACCAGTTCAAAACTTTTGTCGGCTGCCGCCACCGCAGTATTGGTGGCCTGGTGTGCCGCTGCCTGGGCTCGAGTCGCAGCAGATTCCGTTTCAGTAAGCAGGCAACGGGAAAACGCCAGGTAGCGCAATGCGTCAAAGTCAAGCGTGACACTGGCCGCCTGTTGCGATTCGATAACCAGCGTTTTATGTGCGCCGTCGAACGCTTTCAACATGCCGTGTATCGGTTCACCCTGCATTCTGTAGGCGACAACGGGGGCATCGTGGAGCGACGACTCCCGGCCAATGGTTGCAGGCGCAACAGGAAGCCCAAAGGTGGCATCCGGTCGGATCCCGGCCTCTACCAACTGTTCCGGACTTCTTTCGTGCATATAGGGCATTGACATGTTTATCCATGAAGTCTGGATTGCTGCCACGCGGCACTTATCCATATGAGACAACAACTTTCGCTACCTCCCCTGCCGGGAAAGCATCGAACACCCTGGTATTAGTGGCAGAACAGCCTGAAACTTGACCCACATCTGCGGCCTGGGAGTTGGTGGAGATACAGGGGGATTGCGGCGAGGGAATGGGGGAGCGCGAAACGCAGCCTGCGGACGCATCGCACAACGTTTTTTATTCAGCGACCGGCAATGCAAAAAAATGGGCCAGGACTCTCATCCTGACCCATTGGTTTACGTCTCGTTAGTATAGGCCCTGGCCGCCAGTGCCGGCGCTAGGTCTCATGCTCCGGCCTCGCACCGCCTACAGGTAATGACCAGCTACAGCCGGCCATTGTCGGTCGGCAGACGCCTAGCGCACCTGGAAGGTCATGCACTGAATGCTGTCATTTTTCATGCTAACCGTGATGTTGCTCGAGTTACATTCCAGGTCATCATTAAATGTGCAGCCTGTAATCTTGCAGGCACCGACACCCGCCGTATTATTCCCCGTCGTGCGCACCGGCGCCCCCAGATACGAGGTGTCACAGCCGGGATGGGTACCCCCACCGATAGTGATGGCGCGGGCATGGCACTTGTTGGCCCGGTTATAGCCACATTCGCTGATGCTACAGGCCTTAACCACTGGCATATCGATTGTCATCTTCATCGTAACCTCCTTGTTGTTGTCCGTTCTCTCTTGACTGTGCGCTGTGTTTTGTCTGACCCTGTCCCAGGCCCGACAGGCTCCTATGCCATTAAAAACGTAGCACACCATCAGCCGAAGTGCCCCACCAGAGTGCTCAGCCAAAGCTACTAATCAAATTGCCGCCTGATTTACGTGCTATAAATCAATCTGGCACAGTGCAACGCTGGGCGCTTTCAGAACACCCACGTTGCGCAATGTGCGCGTTGCGCGGACCCTATAGGCACGCAGAATAATCCGCGCACTGCACCAGATAAACCATGTCATCGATACCTGAAAAAGTCAGCGGTGCCTGTGAACCCTATCCATCCAGTCGCGAGCCTACGGGAGTGACCCTGGCGATGCCTAAAACCGCGCCATTTGAAAGCCATCACCAGCGCTATGACGATTGGTTCGTGCAGCATGCGGCGGCCTATCACTCGGAGCTGCTGGCGGTGCGTGCGCAGTTGCCCTGGCAAGGGCCGGGGCTTTCCATTGGTGTTGGCACTGGGCGCTTTGCCGCTCCGCTGGGTGTGCAGGTCGGCATCGATCCGGCTCGCGCCGTGCTGGGCTATGCGGCACGCCGCGGTATCACCACCGTGCAGGCGGTGGCCGAGGCGCTGCCCTTTGCGGATCACCGTTTCGCCCGTGTGCTGTGCGTCACCACGATCTGCTTCGTGAATGACGTTGGCGCGATGCTGAACGAGGCCTGGCGCGTACTGAAACCCGGCGGCGTACTGGTGATCGGTTTTATCGATCGCACCAGTGCACTGGGGCAGCACTATCTGGTGCACCAGGTCGAGAATGTGTTCTATCGTGATGCGCACTTTTTCTCGGCCACCGAAGTGGACCAGTTACTTCACGACACGGGATTTATCGAACCGCGTTGGGTGCAGACCCTATCAAAGACGCTGGAAGCAACGCATGAGATCGAATCCCTGAGTGCCGGCCATGGTGCGGGGGCCTTTGTGGTGGTGAGGGTCAAACGGCCCTCGCTGATGCACAGCGCAGCAGAGGGCAAATAATATGGGAAACACCTTCTGGACGGCGTTTGGCGCCAGTATGCTTGCGGCGCTGGTGACGGGCGTCGGCATCTACACCATCCGCCACTTCGAGGCCTGGGGGCGCAGGTACAGCATCTACTTTGTGTGCTTCGCCGCCGGCGTGCTGATCTCGGTGTCCTTCCTGCACATCATCCCCAAGTCCTTCGAGCTGAGCCCCCACGCCCCGCTGTACCTGCTTGGCGGGTTTTTGATGATGCACCTGTTCAATCGTTTCATCACCGCCTTCGTCTGTGAGCGGGGCGTGGATCCAGACTACGGCATCGGCCTGGTGCCCATGATCGGCATCGGCTTTCACTCCTTCATCGACGGCTTCGTCTACTCCATCACCTTTACCGTCAGCATCTTCACCGGCGTGCTGGCTGCCACCGGCATGGTGCTGCATGAATTTCCCGAAGGTATCATCACCTACCTGCTGCTGTTGCGCAGCGGATTCAGCGAGAAGACCGCGCTGCTGCTGGCTGTGCTTGCCGCATCACTCTCCACACCGCTGGGCATGCTGGTTTCCTGGCCCTACATCAACCGCATCGACCCCCCCCTGCTGGGCGCCCTGCTCTCGCTGTCGGCCGGCGCGCTGGTGTATGTGGGCGCGACCCATCTGTTGCCGCAGGCGGAAAAGGAGCATCGCAAGTACAGCCTGTGCGCCCTCGGCGCCGGGATCCTGGTCGCCGTGCTCATTATCGTGTCCAAATAGCGGGCCATTTCGACAGGCCGGTAAAGGGCGCCGCAGCGATGGTGCGCGAGGGAGATTTAGGTATTCACGGCCCGGCAAACAATAGGCGCAAAAAAAAAACGGTTACCGAGCAACTCGGTAACCGTCTGATTTTGCTGCTATATGGTGCGCCCGGAGAGATTCGAACTCCCGACCGCCTGGTTCGTAGCCAGACTGGCTGATGATCACCTCAATAAAATCAAAGGTTTACAGAATCCACCCCCATCAGAACCTATTCCACCCATATCTATTTCTAGGTTTCTCGAATATTGCTTTGATACAAAATTGATACACCAGGCATTTCGTCATGATTGATATGCTTGTTTTACGATGTACTTTTAAAAAGGATGCTAGTTATCTTGCAGAAAAAAATCCTTTAAAGCGTGAAAAAATTTCTGATCCATGGATGGATTTTAGTATTACTAATCTGAAAATTCCTTTAGCCGGCACATTAATGCCTGATGATACTTTTGAGGATCTTCGTGTTCCTTGGCAAAGTATTCCTACCTCGAATTCTGGGTTGTCTTTTAAGGTTTTTCATTCACCTGAAAATAAAATTAAGCCTGAGCCATACATTGAGATTAAGGCATCGCCTGCAAAATTGATGCTGGGTCATAATGTTTTTGGAAGTACAAATTTGTTGGAATGTTCAATGGCGTTGTTTGAGGTTTTATACACGACATATCCAGAATTAGTATTTCATTTGGATGAACCAACTTGGGAAGTTGCTGAAATGCATGTGACTTTTTTTTCTCGCGCGAAATCAGAACGCGAAGCAGGTTTATTTATTCAAGCTCTACAAAATGTCTCCAACGGACATACAAAATCAAATGGTGGATACGCTACAACTTCTTACTTTGGTAAAAAACATTCTCGTCTGAAAACTCAAACAGTGTACGCGAAGTATCCTGAGGTTTTGACTACACTTGAAAAATTAAAAAAAAATGAAATAAAAAATCAACATAAATTGGCGATTTATGATGAAAAATTATTAGACTTTGCTAAGTGTATGGTTCGGTGGGAAGCTAAAGTAAAATCTCGATGGTTAATAAGAAATCAATATCCAACTAATTTAAAAATGTTATGTAAATATTGGACTCGTGAAATTGCAATAGATATTTGGAAAGAATCTTTTGATAAGTTATTGAAATGTATAGGAAATAAAGAAATGAGAATACCTTCTGATGATAATGTTTTAAGTCTTTTAGAATTAAATTATGGTGTGATTAGTGAAAAAACAGGTAAATATTCTAATGCGAATGCCATTGCCATGTATAAGAGTTATCGGTTGATTAGAAGTGAGGGGTATGCTGAGTGGTCTAAAAACACCCCTTCATCTACTCGTTCTCGTCATTTGGCTGGTTTACACTCTGTCGGTCTAAGTAAGGCTCTGTTACAGCAGCATCGCGGTCATGGTCTTGCCTCTGAGGTCGTGCCGATGATTCGGTTTATAGAGGTTGATTTTTGTGCGCAATATCCAGGCTGGTACCAGGCTGCTTGATTTTAGGTCCACGTATATAACCAGTGGACTTTTGTCCCACCATGGGAATAATTGATTAATTATTGAACAATTGAATCAAGGTAGCGCCGGACATCAGCTAAGGCCACTAAATGCCCACTCAGCATGTATTCCAACGGTGATTTACCACAGAAGATAGGGTTGTTATTAACGTTCGTCAGCCATTCTTGCACATTCGCACCCGAAAAGAGCATCTGTACAGCTTTATATATCCCTATGATGTAACTCAGCCTATCCATCGCATCATGGCTAAGCTGACCGTGAAGTTTCTTTTTCCATTCAAAGAAGGTTGTGCGGCCTGGGGAGCCGAGCAGGGTAATTTGCTGCTCAGTACTCAGTCCAATCTCTCGGGCGATCGAGAAGAAGGCTGCTAGCCCTGCTTCGCTCATTTCTCTCCCTGTTTCCATATATTATTTATTTAACGGTTGTCCTGGGTGAGCCTCGATATACACAAAATGCCTGGTCTCTTCCAAACTTTGATTGATCAGCCAAAAATATAGTCTTACTGAAGTCACAGACGGTAGTTATTTTGTTTAAACCAGTTTGGATAACATCACCTGCCTGGCAGTTACCAAACGCGTTATCGCTTCGCAAAGAGGCGCTAACATCAACATTACAGTACCGTCCATCATCGGCATTCACAGTAGCCATAAAAAAGCTTGCACCCAGCAAAATGAATATCTTTTTCATTGTTCTCCCCTTCTTTATTTTTCAAAAGATTCGGGTTTCCGAATCTGCTCGCATCTTATTGATTCAATTGGTGAATTTGGAATTAAGAAAAGTTTAAATTTGATCATCAATCTGGTTTTTTTTTGATTTTAGGTGCTCTCGCAGCAAGGCATCAACCAGCTCTTCAATTGTTACTCTTTTTTTTACTGCAGCAATTTTCAGATCGTCGCGCAGCCCCCGATCTACCCAGATCGTCACTTTATCTCTCCTTATTTTTTTTTCATCAGACGCTTTTTTAATCATGACAAAATTATAAACAATTTTCGTTGACTTGTTTGATTATTTACTGTAATTATAATTTTGTCTTTTTATAATTTTATAATCACGGCCGCTTTTATTTTAAGACAAGCAGTATTTTCATACAAAACAAATACTTATACAGATATTTCCGCCCCTTGCCTATTAGTATTGTGATGGCAATTAAAAATTAAAGGAGAATGAAATGTTCAAAATTGAAATTAAAACTACTGAAATCGACGTCTTTACTGGCAACTCGAAGAAAACCGGCAATCCCTTTTCAATTCGAAATCAATTTGGCTGGATTCATCTACGCGATAAACCTTATCCAATGGAGTTGAAAATTCAACTCGACGATCAGCAACAACCTTACCCACCTGGCGAATATCAAGTTGATGAAAAATCTTTTGTCATTGACCGGTTTCAAAATTTATCAGTTGGTCGTCTCAAACTCCTACCTCTTCATGTTTCCAGTAAAACTCGGGCTGCATAGTCATAGTGGAAGTTCTCACACTCGATAATTTGTCGGACGTCATTTTAACAGTCGCCATTGTGTTGATGTGGGCGCTGGGATTCAGTGCTGGATTTCAAAGATGACCTGGGATTCAGCGCTTCTCGAAGTGATCGGTTACCTCATGGGCGCATGGGTAATCGGTTTCTCAATGGCTAACGTTTTGTTGGCTTTCAAAAAAGGCGTGGATCAACTCTGATCTACTTTTAAACTATTAAATGGAGAATAAAATGAAAAAAATGAAAATCATTGTAGCTGGCATTTTGAGTACCGCTTCAGTTGGTGCATTTGCTGCTGTACCGGCTGTTGTCGGCACAACCATCACTGGAATGCAGACTGACGCCCTCTCGGTAATCGATCTTATCTGGCCGATTTTCGCAGCGATCGTTGGTGGGTTTTTCCTGTTCAAAATTGTCAAACGTGGTATCGCAAAGCTTTAAAAGCAATATTAATAACGGGTCAATTAATTTGGCCCGTTATTTTTTAAAATGAAAAAAATTACAAAAAAAATAGTTTTTATTGCACTTATTTCATTAAGTGCATCGAGCTTTGCGCTCGCTCCGATTTGGTGGGGAATATCGATTGGTGCTCATATTTCTTTATTAGCGATCACGTATTTTACATCTGATACAGTTACTCCCTCCGGCACAAGTTCTGGCGTCATTAATATTTATCTTGATGAGCCAACTGAATCACGAGCACCGTCGGACTGGCCAGATGAAAATACTCCTCCTGCAACATCTGAAGCAATTGTGTCAGGTGGTGAAAACTGGAAAGCCACGGATGTTTATAATTATGCTGCACTAGACCCCGATCGTTTCATTGCTTGTAATGCTGCGGCTCAGGAGCATGCAGTCTATGTTCAAGCTGTTGGCAATGGATCAGGTTTTAAAGGCACGTTACCTGGAACATGTACCGCCAGTAAATTTAGCTGTCAATGCACTCTCACTAACGTTGATGACACTGCAGTAACTAATAATACTGGTTGGTCTAACACGTTTACTCTTGAAAAAGTAAATACTGAAACTACGTGTGACGCTGGCTATACTTCAAATGCAGGCGTATGCGAATTAACTGATCCTGCTGTCCCAACTTGGAAAACTGACGGTGCGTGTGATGTTTCCCTTCAGCCTGGAGTTGATCTTTTTGTCGCTCATGCAAGAGACCCAGACTGCCTCGGGGTAATTTGGACGAACCAAATATCTGTTACAGACGATGACAAAATTCTCCAGGTTGATTACTCAGATGCCACTGGTGAAATAACAGTTCAACAGTCAAATCCACAAACTGGCGAATTTCAGAATTTCACAATTGACGGTCCAACTGGAACTGTAACGAGCGTTGATACAAATGTTATTCCTGGCACCGGATCTGTACCTGGCACTGGTACCGGTACCGGCGGAATTGGTGCTTGTGGTGGTATCAATGAACCAAAATGCGGCGTTTCCATTGATGAAACTGGAACTCCCAGCTCTACTGTCAGCTATCAAACTGAACTAGATTCAATTGGTATTGATGCACTGACTTCAAATCTAACTGATGGTGTCACAATGGCTGCACCATCATGGTCTCCACCCATACCCAATGGCACAACCACATGCCAAACCATTCCAATGTCATACGCTGGATTTAATTATACATTCCCAAGCGTAGATCAGTGTTCCAAACTAAATCAGTTGAAAACAATAATTGCTTGGTTTTTATATATTTTAACCGGCCTTTTTATTTTCCAAATCGCTGTTAGGAGACCCTCTTAATGCCTTTATTAGCTGCTTGGATGGGTTCATTATTTTCAGGCATAGTCGGTTTCTTTTCGTCATGGCTCACAAAGCGAGTTGCGCTCGTTTTAACAGGTATTACTGTCATAGTGTCATTGACTGCTGCATTTATCACTGCAATTGATGCGCTCTATACTGCTATGGCAGTTACATTACCTACAGAAATTGTCATCGGCGCAAGCTGGTTTTTACCAACCAACACGTCTGCGTGTATTTCAGCCTATATCTCTGCGCATCTTTTGCGGTGGGCCTATGACTGGAATACAAAAGTCATTCAACTCAAACTTTTTTAATAATTATGTCTGTCTATTTTATTACTGGGAAATTGGGCTCAGGAAAAACATTAGCTGCTGTTGGACGTGCGCGAGATTATTTAAATTCTGGCAAAAAAGTTGTTAGTAATGTAGATCTAAATTTGGACAAGATGTACTCGGAAAGATCCAGAAAAACATATGTTCGAATTCCTGACAAACCTAACATAGATGATCTAAACGCAATTGGTCGTGGTAGCAATAAAGTTGACGAGTCAACGTATGGCCTTCTTGTTTTAGATGAGCTGGGAACTTGGTTGAACACTAGAAACTGGAGTGATAAGGCACGTCTGCCTGTTCTTGATTGGTTTTTGCATGCCAGAAAACTTGGCTGGGATATATTATTTATTGTTCAAGATATTAGTTTGATTGACAAACAAGCACGTGATTCATTATGCGAATTTTTGGTAATTTGTAGGCGCTCTGATCGACTTAAACTTCCATTCTTATCATTCATCACCCTTCCCAAAATACATGTTGGCTCCGTTTATTATGGAGATAACACTCAAGCCGCGCGTGTTGATCGATGGTGGTACAGAGCAAAAGATCTTTATGATGCCTATGATACTCGGCAAGTTTTTTCAGCTAATTATCCTAGCGGTGTTCATACTTGTCTTTCTCCTTGGCAAACAACAGGTCAATTTACAGAATATGAATCTCCAGTAAAAAAAATTATTCGCATTTTTAAACAATGGTTTGTACCGTTTGTACTAGGCATTGGTTCAGCGTTTGCAGTTCAAACGGTTGCTTCTCAAAATGAACCTCAATCAATAAAAAACATTTCAAAAATAGAAATTCCTCAAAGTCAGATAGAAATAACAAAAACAGTAAATGAAAAACCATGGGATATTGAGCCTTTATTTATAGTTGGTTCTGTGTTCGACAAAAAGATATTCCGCACACCGCTTGGGGACTTAACAACCTCTGACATCGAGGGAATGGGTTATAGCGTCATATCTAATGGTCTTTGCAAAAGCATTATCTACGCATCAAAAAAACGTGTTCATGTTCATTGTGGTGCTCAACCGGTGCCTGCGCAGCGGGTGCTGGTTGAGCAACGCTTTAATTTAGATGACCAAGTAACAAATTAATAATATCAATACGTTACGGGGTAATTTCCGGACGCTGACTATATATCTAGTGAAGCCATAACAAGGGTTAAAGGAAGATGGAAACATTAGATTTAAAAGAGGCGGCATTATTCTTAAAGATAAATCATGAAGTACTGCGACGTCGTGTTAAGGCACAAGAGCTCCTTGGTGCGAAAGTAGGGAAATCATGGGTCTTCTTAAAAGATGATTTAATCAATTATATTCGCAGCAAACAGGTGCCCCGATGTCGATCTACAAGCGCGGAAATACATGGTGGGTGCGATTTACCACCCCAAGCGGAAAAAGAATATTTGGCTCTTCAGCAGAATTAGTGGGTAAAAACCACCGGGAATTTTGAAACAGGA
>JAVVEP010000022.1:35852-48556 GCA_032250735.1 Gammaproteobacteria bacterium | reverse complement strand
CGTTGGGGGCTTTGCCAGAACCAAAACTTACCCACAGATTCTGCTGAAGAGCCCATTTTAATAACAAATTCGATAAACTTATTTTAAGAATTAGAAACAGCAATGATAGCGAGGATTTTGGTGTAATAACTGAGAATAAACTATCCGACATTATTAATTTGACTCGCAGTAGTTTATCAGGGCTTCCAGGTATAGGGAAAAAGTATATTGACCTTTGGGTGGAGCTTAAGGCTCTATATAAAGAAAATCATAATATACAACCCTTAATAAAGCCTTTAGTTGAAAATGATCCTGATCATGAAGTGGACTTTGATGGGATGACTATAAACTTCTCTGCCTTAAGTGCTATTGAGAAAAAAAACCTTGAAAAGCTTTATAGATTGAAGGAGTCAGATGATATTTTAGAGGTGATAAACTTCAAATCTCTAGAATTTGAAAAAACTGAAGGGATTGGTGAAAAATTTATTAGTGCGATCTCTGGCTTAAAAGAAAGGCTTCAGGTTGAGATAGAAAAAATATCTAAAGGTATTATTGACTATAAAAATATGGAGAGCGAGTTAATCTTGTCAACTAAGTTCAGAATCTTTCCTGTTGAACAAGTGGGTACTATATTGCTCGAAGATATAGACAATTTCTTAGATGGCATCGATGAAAAGGAACAGGAAATATTTCAATATCGATGGGGTTTTGTTGAATCAGAATTGACTCTTGAAGAAGTTGGTGTAAAACATCTCGTTACACGAGAGAGAATTCGACAAAAAGAAGCTAAGATAAATAGTAAACTGATTCGAAGTATGAGATTAACACAAGAAAATATTTGGCTTAACCTAAAAGATAATATTAATTTAAAACTACCACAAGCAATGGAAAATCTATCAAGTTGCTTTGATAAAGAGAAAAATTTCTATAGGTTTCTAGGCTATATTTGCGACGATAAAAATATTAGCAATATTGTTAGGCCAGATATACGGACGGATATACTCAATCCTTTTTTTGCAGAGCATGGCGAACCGTGCAGCATTTATCAAGCTAAGGAGTATATCCAAGCCAACTCTTTTTTGAGTGATAGCAATGCAGATAATGTATTGGATTATTTGTCAGAGCTAAGAAAAATAGAAATTAAAGATGAAAACGTATATCCAAAATATTTGAAAAAAAATGAAGCGGCAGCTTGCGTTCTTTGTAAGCATCCCCAAGGTTTGCCGTGGTTGGATGTAGCTAATATTGTTAATTCAAGAGCTATATCAAGGACTAAATTGAATCAAGATCGCCCTGATAATCAAGCGCTGTTTGATTCTGACTTTGTATACTTGGCAGGAAAGGGTGTATATAAACACACCAAGTATATGAATCTCTCGGAAATCAATATCGATTCAGTATTTGAGTCGCTATTGGTTTTTTTTGATGAGACAAATAGAGATGTATTTCATCTTAATGAGGTTTGTCGTAAGTCTGTATTTTTGCAAGATAAAGATTATTATGCTATTCGGTATATCGTAAAGATGTACGGTGAAGACTATGGATTCTATTTTGATGGTAAGTCGCAAGCAGATTCAGTAGGATTGGAAAAGGGTTTTAAAAACATTACGCAGAAAGATGTAATATTACAGGCTATGAGTTCCAATAAAAAACCAATGACCAAGCCTGAAATAGCGGCTCTTTTAAAGAGTAATAGTATAGGTCATGCAGCTTATTATTTAGATGAGATGATAGGTGATGAACAAATTGTACAGGTTGACAGAATGCTTTATACAACACCTGAAATTGCTTACAAAGATATAGATTTGCCTCGTTACATCGCTGGAATTAATGAGATACTTTTGAATGAGAATAGACCTGTTGATCCATCAATATTTCAACATAAATTAAATATTGATTTTAACAAAGCATATTCTAAATATTTTTATTCTTCGATAGCGAAAAATAACTACCAAAAAAATAATTGGCATCGTAAACAGAATTTATATTCGCTGTATGATATTAAATATAATAATTTGACTGACGCAATTAATAAACACTGCAAGAGTGATTTTGATACAAATACAAACTTTAAAAGACTAAGTGAATTTATTGCTATAACTAGAGAGTCGGCACAAGTTTCTATTGGAAACTGGCAGAATACATTAAAAAACTGCTAACAAGTGACTGTGGAGCTAAAGGGGTCAGAGCGAGAATAAAACCGGGTCAGAGAGCAAATGTTTCTAATATTAGAGAATATTGCTCTCTGACCCGGTTTACGGTTTAGTTGCAAGGATAGAAAATTAATAAAATCACAAATTATTCCGAAAGGATTTTTAAGCCAATTCAATTTAAAAACAGAATGATTTAAAGGGCTCTGACCCCTTTAGCGGACCCCTTTAGCGATGATATACGATGTAGACTTTCAAGAAGGCGCTAGTGACTGGACACAAGCTTATGCACACCCCAATGCATGGGAAGATGCCAGCTACAAACCGGGTATTGGTAGCTATCTAGTCCGCAACACAACAGCGGTCCCTGAGCCCACCAGCATTATTCTAATGAGTTTAGGTCTTATTGGCCTCATGGTTTATCGTCGTCAAATTAAATATATCAGGTAAGCAAGTTTTCATCGTGGCATCAATGCTACGTGCTTATGATAAAGGAGGGGGGGTTAATAACAAAGTACGTAGTTAGATTTTACTTGCGGCTGATTCAGAAAAGAATACTACTAAAGAAGTATTTTGGTAGTTAAGATGGGGTAGCGCCTTCATTATTTCTTGTAGGGCTCAGCCTGCATATGATATGTGATGACTAATTGTACGATAATCGATGGTTGAATAGAGGGAGGAATAAAATATGAAAAAATTATTTTTTATAATTACAATGTCTTTAGTATTTTTATCTGCTGGCTGTGCCGCGCCACAAAAAAAAGACTCTAGTGAAAATCAAGCCATTGATCATTCTGAAAGGCTAGGTGCATCTGATTCATCTGGTGCAAAAATGTCCGCTTCAGAAAAAGAAAAAATGAAGCAAGAAATATTGGCAGAATTACGAGTTCAAGATCAAGCAACAATTGAGTCTAATGACTCTTCTGACAAAAGAATGCCAGTTTCAGAAAAAGAAAAGTTAAAGCAAGAAATACTGGCAGAAGCTAATGTTGCATCGCAAAAGAATGCTGAAACCGCATCTGACAACACATTGATGTCTATAATTGGTTTTTTAATAGGATTGTCATTAGCGCTTTAAAGGCCCGTTGGGCTGCATGTCGCAATGTCGATATTGAACACACGCTTGAGGCATTGCGCCCAAGTCATTGATGCGTCTTCGGGGCGTCTTCGGGGTCAGGCGTCTTCGGGGTCAGGCGTCTTCGGGGTCAGGCAACTAAAACCGGGTCAGAGAGCAATTGTTTCTAATATTAGAGAATATTGCTCTCTGACCCGGTTTATTTTAAGGATTAATAATGCCGATCAGAACAATAGTTTTTATCTTTACTTTCTTTTTTTCATCGCTCTGTTTTGCTATTGATTTAGGTTTATCTGGGTCGGGGAAAGATGTCGCATTTGATATTAGGTCAACAAATCCAAATGCTTCTGGCTGGGGTGGATATGGTCGATTGATTGTTGATTTTGAAGAATATGTAATAACTGTTCCAGAGAGCAATTGTTTCTAATATTCCTCGTTCAAATACCTTATGCTGTGGCTAACCCTTTTCCCGGAAAACGAGTGCCATGATTTTTATTAAATTACTAGATGCTTTCGGCATAGGCGTGATAATAGCGAGCCTGATATTTGTGCTATTTACGCTCGTTATACTGACTATTAATGCCATCCCTGGCTTGTGAGTTCTCGCTTGGGATTAAAGGAATGAGTGAGGGGCAATGGGTTCAGGCTCGATTGTTCTGAATGAAACAAGCACAAAGTGATCTTCCCATTCTTTAACCCCGGTTTTTTAACCCCGAAATGCAGTGAACCGGATTGCTCCGGCTCACCGCTTACCCTGCTTTACCTCTGCAGCTTTCAGTGCACGCGTTTAATCGTGATTTTCGCTACGGGGTTACGCCAATCCAGATCGGCAGGTATGGCGTCGCCGACGCCGTGGATGCCGCTGTGGATATGGACGAAGCCTTCGCCGCTGTCATTGGGCGAATAGCCTTCGCCACCGAGGCCGGCGACCGTTGCCATGAGTTCATCGTTGGTCTCGCTGCCGGCGTCATAGGCATTGGCCATGTAGGTGACGCTATGACTGCCTTTGGGCAGTCGCACACCTGAAAGGCCGAAGAAGGCGTCATTGGTGGCGCCAAGCATGGAGCCGATGCTCACCTTGTGTGCACCGCGCTTGGCGGTAACCGTCATGGTCGTGGAATGTCCGGGGTGGGTCAGGCCCATGGTGCTGATCTGGGCGTCACTCACTCCGTCCATTGCCAGCAATTTGGCCGCCATGGGGCCGCCATCGCCGGCTTCCGCCAATCTGGCCAGTTCATCGCTTGGCGCCTGCGCTGCCTCAAAGAAGCTAATCCCGGGACGATGCGTTGCGGCCATGACCGGTGCCAGCGGCTGACCATGGGTCAGGTTGGTGATGGTGATTTCATACTTGACCATGTCATCGGCCCAACTGTTTGTCGCCGTTAGCAAGGCGGTTGTTAGTAAGCATCCAGCATACAATGATGTTTTTTTGCGCATTTTCTTTCTCCATAAAGTCAGTATTGGTTAATTAACCTGCGTTCCGCGCGCTGCTCTGCGTGGGTGGGTTAATTTACGACTGAGATCTCACGGCTGACTCACGCAAATATAACTTTTCTGTCACGGCATGTTTTCACTGTACGTTTTCACGGTACGTTTTCCGTTTTTACTCTGTAGGGGGATGCGTAAAATTACTGAATAGTTTGGGCATTTGCTCTCTGGCCTTTTTAATTACAGGCATCGCCGCTGTGAGTATAAAGGAGGGTCAAAATAATAAAGGAGGGCAGAGTCGATGAATAAACAATGGACAAGGTCTTGCAATGTCGCATTATCAAGTAATGGGGAAGGTACCCATTATTGGTAGTTTCTGATTGACTCACCTCATTGCGGCGAAGCGAGTGCCTTGCGAATCTCGATCAATTTGGCTTGTACACGCTTCCGGTTTGCAGGTCCTATGCGTAACAGGATTTTCTGTCCTGCGGATAATTCTTGCAGGGCCGGATCGGCAAAATTATAAAAGACGTTGGGTTGCACCAGTTCGATAGGGCCGGTGAGGTCTGGCGTTTCCAGCAGATGGTCGATGACGGAAATAAAACGGTCATTGAAGTAGCGGCTTTTGTAACCCAGGGCATCATACTCTTCCTGAATCAGGGGATAGTAGCGGGTATACCATTTCGCGAATTGTTCCGTGTCCAGCTTGTCGAGTAGTTGCATATAGGCGTCATAGCGGGCGAAGTTTTCCGGGTCGACAAGGATTTTATCGCTGGCATCTGTTTGCACCAGAAATTTTCCTGAGGTTGTCGGAAAAAGACGATATTTGATGGGTACCTTGTCGCTGGGGAGAGAGTCAATCGTCAACACGAAACGATGGATGAGGCCGGTCTGTTGTACCATCTGCTTGACCAGATCATTGTCAAACATCCCCGATATAATTTCCCTTATCCGGTCATCGCTTTCCATGAGAGGTGGCAAAGGTTCTTCCGGCTCAGTTTCAGCCTGCGTTTCTTCAGTAGCATCACCCATCATTACCAGGGATTCTGGGACAGGGTGCAGGATTTCCGGCGTTTCGTCCTCTGGAACCTGTAGCGGCGCTGTCGGTATGGCCCGGGTTTCCTGTTCGCGTGCCTTGTCGAGCTGAAAGTAATAATAAGCTCCCGCTCCAGCGAGTAATAAAATAAAGACAATGTAGGAGAATGATTTCATAAAATGTCCGGGTCAAAATCCGTGTCAGAGAGCCATTGTTTCTAATATTAGCAATAAATTCAATAAATGGGTTTGCCCGTAAGTCGATTGCTATCGTTCAACAGGATCAGAATCGATTGATCAATAAAAACAGAGCGGGGGTCCCTTTTTAATCCAGAAATCATGTTTATACTGACAATAACCATTGGGTTGTACAGAGGGTATAAATATGAACCTGCTTATTCTATATGGTTCACTGGAAGGCCAGACGAAGAAAATATCGGATCGATTGGCCGGTATTATTCGGGATAAGGGGCATCAGGTCACTGCTCAGTCGGGCGAAGATTTGCCGGCTACTTTTTCGGTCGATAATTTTGATGCTGCCATACTTGGTGGCTCCATTCATATGGGAAAATACCCGGCATATTTAAATAGTTTTGTCGCATCACACCGTGATTGGCTTAATGCTGTACCCTCGGCCTTTTTTACCGTGTGCATGGCCGTGAATAGCGCGAATACAAAATCAAGGGATGAAGCAAAGCATTATGGCGATAAATTGACGGCGCAAACCGGATGGACCCCGAAACTGACTCAAACCTTCGCTGGCGCGGTGAAGTACACCCAATATAACTTTTTTACACGCTTTATCATGAGATGGATTTCCAGTCGGGAAGGCGGCAGTACCGATACGTCGCGCGATCATGAATACACGGACTGGGCAGCGGTGGAACGTTTTGCGGAGGATTTTATTGGCGTGATTGAGCAGCAAGGCAATAAAAGCGGCTAGCGAACATTGCTTGATCATATTCAAAAATAGTATTTATGGTCTTCATCAATTTAATAATATCTTAAGTCCAGAGGCAGAAATCACCGATGAACCGCAGAGCGTTTATTCAGTGGTTAACAGGCTTAGGGTCTGCGCTGGCGTTCAGCTCGGCGTTATCTGCTCCAATATCGCAACAACATACTCGAACAATTCCCTCCAGTGGGGAGCGGTTACCCGTGATTGGCCTTGGCACCTGGATCACCTTTGGCATTGATCCAGAAGATAAAGCGAACATGAATCAACGGGAACAGGTGCTGCGTGAGTTTCTCCGTCTGGGCGGGGGTGTGCTGGACTCTTCTCCAATGTACGGTAATGCCGAGAAGGTCATTGGGCTCTGTTTAGAGCGCATCGGTCATCATAAGGGTCTGTTTTCTGCCACCAAGGTCTGGACCCGCGGTCATCGACAGGGCTTTTTCCAGATGGAGCAATCCCAGGCCTTGTGGGGATTGCCCCAGCTTGACTTGATGCAGGTACATAACCTGCTGGATTGGGAAACCCACCTGCCAAGCTTGCGGGCGATGAAAGAAGAGGGAAAATTTCGTTATGTGGGAGTGACCACGTCCCATGGGCGGCGCCACGAAGAACTCATCAAGATTATGCGTACTGAGCCATTGGATTTTGTGCAGTTCACCTACAATCTTCTGGATCGGGAAGCGGAGCAGTATCTATTGCCGATGGCGGCCGACAGGGGGATTGCCGTCATTATTAATCGACCCTTTCAACGCGGCGGTTTGTTTGATCACGTGGGTCGGCAGCCATTACCTGCCTGGGCAAGTGAAATTGAATGCAAAACGTGGGCCCAATTCTTCCTAAAATTTATCGTTTCTCATCCTGCCGTTACGTGCGCCATACCGGCGACGTCACGGGTGGATCATTTAAAGGAAAACATGCAGGCAGCCTATGGGCCTTTACCCGATATGGCCCTGCGCAAGAAAATGGTGGATACCATCCGGGCGATTTCATAGCTTATCAGGGGCCAGGGTTATAAGGGCTCTGAGGGGAATGGCACTTACTTAAGCACAAAACCGTTGTCATCCCAGCGAAGACCCTTACTGCCAGGAATAAAAAAGCAGTAAGCCAAGGGTGGGCATTGCCCACCAATCAGGCATTGTTGGGTTCGGTGCAATGGTGGGCAATGGCCCACCCTACGAAAAATGCGTTGTAGGGCGCAATAACCGAAGGGCATTGCGCCGTATGCCAGTCGCCACGGAAAAAAAGAACAAAGGGGTCAGGTATGAATGGCACTTACTTAAGGCATGGGTCCGTATTTTTCGTCATTCCGGCGCATACCTTCAGGGGCACAAGTGCCGGAATCCATAGAAACTACCACCATTAGTAGCGTCTGGATCCCGGCCTTTATGCCCCGAGGGTATGCGCCGGGATGACGAGGTTTTGTGTCTTAAGTAAGTGCCATTCTGGTCAGAGCCCTTTTAGAGAATTCACCGCGTCAGTTTTCAGTTTTAGGGGGAGAGAGTGCCCCCCCTCAAAAAATATCCCAGTCTCTCCACACGCCTGAACCCATCGCCGACCCAGCCTGGGCTCCTACCCGTGCGCCCTTTATGGCCCGTCGCACTTTCTCAATACATACGCTTGCACGTATATACGTTTCTGCGTATATTTCGCCCATGACTGTTCAGCCTGCGCCATTTTTCCAGCTCTTATCCGACGAGACGCGTCTGCGTTGCCTGTTGTTGATGCAGGCGCAGGGTGAGCTGTGTGTTTGTGAGCTTATCCATGCGCTGGGGGTGATTCAGCCCAAGGTATCTCGGCATCTGGCGGCGTTGCGGGATGCGGGGGTGGTGAAGGACCGGCGGCAGGGGCAGTGGATCTATTACCAGCTGCATCCCGAGCTGCCGGGGTGGGCTGGCGAGGTGATCGCGGCCACGGCGGCGGCGACGGGGGATCAGGCCCCTTTTCATGCGGACAGGCTGGCGCTGGCGTCGATGCCGAATCGTCCGGGTGCGGCCTGCTGCGCCTGAGAGTCTGCTGCGCCTACCTGCTGCGCCTAAGTGGGCCTTCCGTTTTAAATTCTTCCGGTTATTTGTTGTAAGGGGTGCACTGTGTCGGTACGTGTCGGTATTAACGGTTTTGGTCGCATGGGTCGGCTGGGTTTGAGGGCCGGCTGGGGGCGGGATGGGTTTTCCATCGTGCAGGTGAACGAGATCGCCACCGATGCGGCGGGTTCGGCCCATCTGCTGAAGTTCGATTCGGTGCATGGACCCTGGACGCACGAGACCGCTGCGCGCAATGAGCGGCTGCTGGTGGATGATGTGGCGCTGGCCTATTCATCCGATAAGGCCATTGCCGAAACCGACTGGTCCGGCTGCGACATTGTGATCGAGGCGACCGGCCGGCATCACAAGCATCCACAGACCCTGACGGGCTATTTCGATCAGGGCGTGAAGAAGGTGATTGTCGCCGCACCCACCGAGGGGGCGCTGGATATTGTCTATGGCGTGAACGATGATCAGTACCGGCCGGACCAACACCATCTGCTGACTGCGGCCTCCTGCACCACCAACTGCCTGGCGCCCATCGTCAAGGTGATGCACGAGCAGATCGGCATTGTGCACGGCTGCATGACCACCCTGCACAACATCACCAATACGCAGACCATCGTGGATAAGGGCCACAAGGACCTGCGCCGCGCGCGGGCCTGTGGCCAGTCGCTGATTCCCACCTCGACCGGCTCGGCCAGGGCGATCACCAAAATCTTTCCTGAACTCATCGGCAGGCTTAATGGCCATGCGGTGCGCGTGCCGCTGCTCAATGCCTCGCTTACCGATTTTGTGTTTGAGGCCGCGCGGCCGGTCACCGCGGAACAGGTGAATGACTATTTCCGGTTGGCGGCGGAGGGTGAGCTGCGGGGCATTCTCGGTTATGAGGAGCGGCCGCTGGTGTCGGTGGATTATGTGAATGATCCGCGCTCCGCGATTGTCGATGCGCTGTCCACCATGGTGATCGACGGCACCCAGGTGAAGGTCTATGCCTGGTACGACAATGAGTGGGGCTATGTAAACCGCATGATGGAGCTGACGGCCAGGGTCGCCCGGGACCTGTAAATACAGGTCTTTTGTCACTCCGGGAGCCGCTAACGATGGAACAGGGCCTGCGCAATTACCTGGTTGTTACCGGTGCCTACTGGGCCTTTACCGTGACCGACGGCGCGATCCGTATGCTGGTGGTGCTGTATTTCCACCTGCTGGGGTATTCGCCGTTTGAGGTGGCGATGCTGTTTCTGTTTTATGAGTTGTTCGGCATGGTCACCAACCTGGTCGGTGGCTGGCTGGGGTCGCGGATCGGCCTGAATCTCACCATGCATATCGGCATGGGTCTGCAGGTGTTTGCGCTGGCGATGTTGATGGTGCCCGAGGCCTGGTTGACGGTGGCCTATGTGATGGCGGCGCAGGCGTTGTCGGGCATCGCCAAGGACCTCAACAAGATGTCGGCCAAGGCCAGTGTGAAAACGCTGTTGCCGGCGCGCGGCAGCGATTCCACCCTGTTTAAATGGATCGCCATCCTGACCGGTTCCAAGAATGCGCTGAAGGGCGTGGGCTTTTTTGTCGGCGCGCTGTTGTTGCAGGGGCTGGGATTCAGGGGCGCGCTGGGGCTGCTGTCCGGCGGGCTGCTGCTGGTGTTGCTGCTCAGCATCAGTCTGTTGCCGGCCGGTCTGGGCAAGGCAAAAGTCCGCCCCGCGTTCTCCCGCGTGTTTGCCAAAACGGCCGCGATCAACTGGCTGTCGGCGGCGCGCTTTTTTCTGTTTGGTGCGCGTGATGTCTGGTTTGTGGTGGCCCTGCCGGTCTATCTGTACAGCGTGTTTGCATGGAGCTTCATGCAGGTCGGCGGTTTTCTCGCCCTGTGGATTATCGGTTACGGCGTAGTGCAGGCCAGCGCCCCGCGGCTGCTGCGCCGCAGCCATCAGGGCCGTGGCCCGGACGGCGCCACCGCCCGGCGCTGGGCGTTTGGCCTGGCCATCCTGCCGGCGCTGATGGCGACCGCGCTGGGTATGGATTTTCAGCCGCAGCTGGTGCTGATCACCGGGCTGATCGGTTTCGGTGCGGTGTTCGCGATCAACTCGGCGGTGCACTCCTATCTCATCGTCGCCTGGTCCGAACATGAGGCGGTGTCCATGAATGTCGGTTTCTACTATATGGCCAATGCCGGTGGGCGCCTGCTCGGCACCGTGCTTTCGGGGCTGATCTATCAGACGCAGGGCCTGACGGGTTGCCTGTGGTGGTCGTGCCTGTTTGTGCTTGCCGCGGGGCTGCTCTCCATTCCCCTGTCAAAGGGGCGCGGGGCGGCGCCGTCGGTCTGAGGCCAGCGGCTGCTAGTACTCTTTCAAGATGATATTGCCTAATTCAGTTGGTCTGTCAGCGTTCAGGGCAAGGCACGCCTCGCAGGGAATGGCCTTAGTCCTTGCCAAGAGGCGTACCAAAAGTAGGCGCTTTTAGGCGACGCGGCCATGGACGCTGACAGGCCAACCCTTCGGGCGCTCCTGTGGTGTCCCGCAACCGCGTCGCCTAAAGCGCCTACTGTTGGTGCTGCGCTTGACAAGGACCGGGCCATTGCCTGCGCACAGCGCCTTGTTGCGAAACACCACAGGAGCGCTGAACTAGGCAATATCATCTTGAAAGAGTACTAAACTTGAAATAGCAGAGAGTGCCCAGAGTTTAAATGCAGTAATCGCAAAACAGGCGGCACACCGATTGATAATGCGTGATCAACCAAAAAGGATTTAGTCCATGCAACATCACTTTCACAACTTCAGCGAACTGTTTGCCCAGTTGGGTCTGGGTAGCAGCCCGGAGGAGATCGAGCGCTTTCTGTATCAGCATGCGCCGCTTGCCGGTGATGTCGCCTTGCCCGATGCGCCGTTCTGGTCGCCGACCCAGGCGGCCTTTCTGCGGGAGGCGCTGGCCGAAGACGGCGACTGGAGTGAGGTCGTGGATATGCTGAACGTGGCCCTGAGACAGGACCTGCCCATAGCAAACCGGGCATGATGCCGTATGATGGAATGATCGTCGCAACACCGCGATGTTTTTCTTTCTCTTTTTCTACTTTACGACTGGCCTGCCAATAACAACCGGACGCCATGCACAATCACGCCCCTGCCTCGACGGGACAACGCAGTCTTTATCTCGCCGCCGCGCTGACACTGGGTTTTGCCGCGGTGGAGGCCGGGGCGGGCTGGTGGTCCAATTCGCTGGCCTTGATGAGCGATGCGGGGCACATGCTGGCCGATACCAGCGCCCTGCTCATCGCCGCGTTGGGTGCGTGGTTCGCGCAGCGCGTACCCACCCACCGCTTTAGTTACGGTCTTGGCCAGGCGGAGTTTGTGGCCGCCTTCTGCAACGGCCTGCTGATGCTGGTGGTAGTCAGTAGTGTCATCTACCATGCCATCGAGCGGCTGGCCCAGCCGCTGGAGATCTGGGGCGAGGCGGTGACCGTGGTGGCCTTTGTCGGTCTGCTGATCAACATCCTGGTGCTGTATCTGCTGGGCCATGGCCACGGCGCGGCCGACCTCAACCGACGCGCGGCCATGTTGCATGTGCTGGGCGATCTGCTGGCCTCGGTGGCCGCCTTGGTGTCGGGGCTGGTGATCTGGTGGCTGGGCTGGAGCATGATCGATCCGATCCTGTCCCTGGTCATCGTCGCCCTGATCCTCTTTTCCACGTTCCGGCTGCTGCGTGAGTCGGTGCAGGGGCTGTTGTCGGGCGTCCCGCTGGGGCTGTCACTGCAGGCCATCGGCACCGACATGGCGGGCGTGCCGGGGGTGGAGTCGGTGCATGACCTGCATGTCTGGTCGCTGACCTCCAACCGGGTTGCACTCTCCGCGCACGTGGTGGTGAGCGACCTGGGCCAGTGGGATTTCCTGCTGCAGGATCTCCGAAACCTGCTGCGAGAACGCCACGGCATCGAGCACGTCACCCTGCAACCGGAGCTGCGCGTCCGGCCGGTGAGCTTAACGCAGACACCGGCCGCACGCGGCGCGCCCCATTAATGGGCGCGTAATAACGACATCTAACCAAAGAGGAACAGTCATGCGAACACCCAT
>JAVVEP010000022.1:0-35752 GCA_032250735.1 Gammaproteobacteria bacterium | reverse complement strand
GCGAACAAACATGCGAACAAACATGCGAACAAACATGCGAACAAACATGCGAACAAACATGCGAACACCTACTACTGTGTTTATCGGGCTGAGCCTTTTTGCCGGCCTGTTGGCGATGGGCACGGCGCAGGCCTATACCCCGAAGGCCGAGAAGGTTACCGAGAACGTCTATGCCTTCATCGGCCCGCTGGGCCAGCGTAGTGAAGAGAATGACGGGCTCAATAACAATCTCGGTTTTATTATTGCCGACACCGGCGTCATCCTGATTGATTCCGGCGCCAGCCGCATCGGGGCGCAGCGGGTAGAGGCGGCCATCGCGGCGGTGACCGATAAGCCGGTGAAATGGGTGATCAATACCGGCAGTCAGGACCATCGCTGGCTGGGTAATGACTACTTTGCCTCCCGGGGGGCCGAGATCATCGCCATGGCGCGCACGGTGGAGACGCAGAAGAAATATGCCGATGCCCAGATGAAAAACATGCAGGGCTTCCTGAAGCAGCGCTTCGAGGGAACTGTGCCGAAACAGGCCGACAGGATCATTGCGGGCGAGTCGGCCAGCCTTGACCTGGATGGTCAGCAGCTGGAGCTGCGTTATACCCATGCGCATTACCCCGGCGATATCCGGGTGTGGCTGCCGGCACAGTCGGTGGTCTTTTCGGGCGACCTTATCTATGTCGATCGCATCTTCACCGTGCTGCCCTGGTCCAGCGTGAAGAATGGGCAGCAGGCCTTTCACGAGCTGGTTGCGCTCAAGCCCCGCTTCATCGTGCCCGGCCATGGCGGCGTCAGCACGGTAGAAAAGGCGAAACGTGACTGCGGCGACTATTATGATTTTCTGGTCAACACCATCGGTGCCGGTGCACGGGAGATGGAATCCATGCAGGATATTCTCAAGCAGTATGAAGACCTGCCCCAGTTCCGGCACCTGGAACATTTTGACAGCCTGCACCGCACCAACATGAATCGCACCTATCTTGAGTTCGAGCAGCTTTAAGGGTGGCAAGACTTTTCGTTAGACAGGGTTGTCGGGCACGGGCACTGTAGGCCGACAAGCAGATGCAGACGACCATCCTCTGGTTTCGGCGCGACCTGCGCCTGCACGACAACCCCGCGCTGAACCGGGCCTGTGATAACGGCGGCTCAATATTGCCCATCTATATCCATGCCCCGCAGGAGGAGCGACCCTGGGCGCCGGGCGCTGCCTCGCGCTGGTGGCTGCACCACAGCCTGCTGGCGTTGGACACGCAGTTACGCGCTTACGGCCTCCGGCTGCACTATTTCGCCGGCGCCAGTGAGTCGGTGCTGGCGGAGATCATCCAGCAGACCGGGGCCGGTGCGCTGGTCTTCAACCGCCTGTACGAACCGCATTTGCAGCAGCGCGACCGGGCGCTGGAAGACAGGTTGGGGCATAACATTAAGCTGACCGCCTTTGATGCCGGCCTGCTGGCGACGCCGGGAACGGTGCTCAACAATCAGCAACAGCCCTACCGGGTGTTCACGCCCTTTTATAAAAAACTCAGGCCGATCGTCGATGCCGTGTACGCCGACTACCCGATCCGCTTTCCCTTGGCGAGCGCGAAAAAGCTCTCCTCGCCCCGTGTCCGTTCTGCTCTCCCGTTGCAGGCGCTCGGACTGCTGGACAGCCATCCCTGGCACCACAAGCTCGCCAAGCACTGGACGCCCGGTGAGTCGCACAGCCTGGATCTGCTCGACCGTTTTGTAGACGGAGCGATGGAGGGTTATCCGCAGGACCGCGACATTCCCTCGGTGGAGGGTACCTCCCGCCTGTCTCCCGGTCTGCACTTTGGCGAGCTGACGCCGCAGCAGATCTACCGGCGTATACTGCCGATCCTCAATGGGGCAGGGGGCAAAGGCGCGACCACCGCGGCCGAGGTTTTTCTGCGGCAGCTGATCTGGCGTGAGTTTGCTCATCACATTTTGTGGCACTTTCCGCAGACCGCCACCCAGCCGATGAATCCGCGTTATAAAAAATCCTTCTGGCGCAGCAACCGGCGCGACTTTTCGCGCTGGACGGCGGGTAAAACCGGCATCCCCATCGTCGATGCCGGCATGCGCCAGCTGTGGGAGACGGGGTGGATGCATAACCGCGTGCGGATGATCACCAGTTCCCTGTTGACCAAAAATATGGGCATCAACTGGACGCAGGGCGCGCACTGGTTCTGGGAGACCCTGGTGGATGCGAATCTCGCCAACAACACCATGGGCTGGCAGTGGGTGGCCGGCTGTGGCGTGGATGCCTCGCCGTACTACCGGATATTCAATCCCGTCACCCAGGCGAAGCGATTTGATCCCAGGGACGCCTATATCCGGCAGTGGCTGCCGGACTATCAATCCACCGGCTATCCCGCGCCGATGGTCGATCTGGCCAGCAGTCGACAGATCGCCCTGGCCCGCTATCAGCAGGACATCAAGTCCGGCTAGCGTGAGAACCGCGATGTGGCCGCCGACAAGGCCACGATTCAGGAAAGGGAAACAGGGGCAGTCAATATCTCAGGCAATGTCCCAGGCAATATCGTTTATACTTTTTGATCTCCATCGGTTTCGACAACATCACTGGCGCGCACGCGCAAGGCTATAAGGATTGTTATGCACGCATTGTTAATCATATCTCACGGTAGTCGCAGGGCGCAGTCCAACGACGAGGTGGTTCAGCTGTGTCAGCTTGTCAGTGAGCACGTGGAGGGCGATTTTGATCTGGTGCGGGCGGCATTTCTGGAGCTGGCAAGCCCCTCGATTCCCGAAGGCATAAAACGCTGTGTTGATGATGGCGCGGAGTGCGTCACCATCGTGCCCTATTTTCTGGCGGCGGGCAGGCATGTTGCCGAGGACATTCCCTCGATAGTGAATGCGGCCCGTGTCGAGTTTCCCGAGACGATGCTTTCTATCGCCCCGCATCTTGGTGCGTTTGAGGGTATGGCGCGGATGCTGGCGGAGGTTGCCAGGGCGCAGGGCGGTGGTCGCGACTAGTAGTAGCGACTAATTTCCGTTAGATGTTAACAATAGTATTAGACAAATTATTAGATAAAGCATTCGACAAAATAGAGGACGAAAAAAAACCCCGCCGGAGCGGGGTTTTTTGTATCGGTGTTATCCGATGGGGTGGTGATTAGGCAGTAACGTTAGACGCCTGAAGGCCTTTGGGGCCGTTCTCTACGTCAAACGTGACCGGCTGACCTTCAGCCAGGGTTTTGAAGCCCGAACCCTGGATGGCATTGAAATGCACGAATACGTCATCGCCGCCATTATCCTGAGAAATAAAACCGAAACCTTTGGCTTCGTTGAACCACTTTACAGTACCTGTAGTCATGTGACATTTACCTTTGAAAAATTAAAATTAGAGTGTTGCGTACAGGAGATGAAAAGAGGAATCAGGGGGTAACTTGAAGGGAACAACCAGAACTGCCTATACCAAAATCTGTAGCTGCGCGGACTTTAGGGGTATTCGCAGGGTCTGTCAAGCGTTATATCCGGTTTTGCCTTTTATTTAGTTTCTTATCTTGATTGTCTTGAGCGTTGTGAGAGCAAGACAAAACCGGTTCCGTTGTGTCATTCACCGTGGCTATTCATAACGCAGGGCGTCAATGGGCCTCATGCGTGACGCCTTGCGGGCGGGATGCAGGCCGAAAAAGATGCCCACCAGCACGGAAAAGGAAAAGGCCAGCACCACCGCCCAGGGGGTGATGGCGACCGGGAAGCTGGAGACGCGGGACAGGATCGCCGCGCTACTGAGTCCCAGCACCATGCCCAGCGCGCCGCCGGCGCCGCTCAGTAGCAGGGCCTCGAGCAGAAACTGCCAGAGGATGTCGCGTCGCCGTGCGCCGAGGGCCATGCGGATGCCGATCTCGCGGGTGCGTTCGGTGACGGACACCAGCATGATATTCATGATGCCGATGCCCCCCACCAGCAGGGACACCGAGGCGATGCTGCCCAGCAGATAGGTGAACACCTGGGCGCTTTCTTCCGAGGCCTGGGCCAGTTCGGCGCGGTTATGAATGCGGAAGTCGTCTTCCTGTCCCGCTTGCAGGCGATGGCGTTGGCGCAACAGCCGTTTGACCTCGTCGATCACCTGGAAGGTGAGCTCGCGGCCGGCGGCCTGCACCTCGATGTAATCCACGTGGGTAATGCCCATCAGTTTGCGCTGTACGGTGGTGAGTGGCGCGAAGATGCGGTCGTCCTGATCGGAGCCCCAGGCCGAGGCCCCTTTCTCCTCCAGCACGCCCAGTATCCGGCAGGCCACGCCGGTGATCACAATGGATTCACCGATGGGATTGGCCAGGCCAAACAGCTCCCGCGCCACCGTTTGCCCCAGCAGGCAGACATGGGCGGCGCTGGCCACATGCCGTTCGCTAAAGGGTTCGCCCTCGGCCAGGGCCCAGCTGCGTACGCGGAAGTAGTCGGGTGTGACGCCCTCCACCGCCGTGCCCCAGTTGGTGCCCCGGTAGCGCGCCTGGGCCGAGGTGCGCACCGTGGGGGCCACGGCGATGACGCCGGGCAGGTCGGCGATGGCCTCGGCGTCGGCATAGGCATAGGACAGGGTGGTGGTGCCGGCGCCGCTGCGCACCCCGCCGTGGGTCATGGTTCCGGAGCGAATCATCAGGCTGTTGGTGCCCATGCTCTCCAGTTGCGCGGCGATGCGCTGTTGGGCCCCGGCGCCGATGGACACCATGGCGATCACCGAGGCCACGCCGATGATCACACCCAGGGCGGTGAGAGTGGCGCGGCTCTTGTTGCGCCACAGGGCGCGCAGGGCCAGTTGCAATGCGGCGGTCCAGTTCATGATACGGCCCGGTTCATGTCGAGGCCTCCAGCATGCCATCGCGCAGGGTCAGGCTGCGTTGCGCGCGGGCCGCCACCTCGGGTTCGTGGGTGATCAGGAGGATGGTCAGGCCCTCGTCCCGGTTCAGCCCCTCCAGCAGGTCAAGAAATTCCAGGCTGGTGGCCGTGTCCATGTTGCCGGTGGGCTCGTCGGCCAGCAGCAGCGTGGGGCGGGTGACCAGGGCGCGGGCAATGGCCACGCGCTGCTGCTGGCCGCCGGACAGCTGGTTGGAGAGGTGTTGCAGCCGATCCCCCAGGCCCATGCGCTGGAGCATGGCGGTGGCCTGTTCGCGGCGTTGGCGTTTGCCCACGCCGGCATAGATGAGCGGGGTTTCGACATTTTCCAGGGCGCTGGTGCGCGCCAGCAGGTTGAAGTTCTGGAACACGAAGCCCAGTTGACGGTTGCGCAGCAGGGCGAGCTCATCGGCATCGAGGCGGGAGACATCCTCGCCATTGAGCCGATACTCGCCCGCGTCCGGTACATCCAGACAGCCCAGCACGTGCATCAGGGTGGACTTGCCGGAGCCGGACGGCCCCATGATGGCGAGGAATTCACCGCGCCCCACGTCGAGGTCGATACCGCGCAGGGCGTGCACGCTGACGCCGTCCATCACATAGGACTTGTGCACCCCGCGCATCTGGATGATGGGCGTGTCCATCCGCTCAAAAGAGGCTCAGGCCAAAGCGGCGTGTGCCCTGACTATTTTGGCGCTCGCCCGGCACGGCGATCTCCAGCCCCGCCTGCAGATTCTCGCCCAGCACCTCGGTCTCTTTCTCGCCTGCCAACCCCAGGCCGACCGTGAGCGGCGACAGCTGCTGGCCCTGTGCCAGCCAGAGTACGGCCTCGTTGGGCTTGAGTGCATCGCGCAGGGTCTTGAGGCGATCGGCCGGCCATGGCGGGACATAGCGCAGCGCGGTATTCGGCACCTTGAGGATGTCGTCGCGCCGCTCCACCTCGATGGCCACCGTGGCGGTCATGCCCGGCTTGAGGGCCAGGTCGGCGTTATCGACGTGAATGATGCAGTTGTATTTCACCACGCCGGCCTCAATCTTCGGTTGCAGCCGAATCTGTGCCACCCGTCCGCTGAACAGGCGTTGCTGATAGGCGAACACGCTGAAGCTCACGGGCTGGTCTTGCTGGATCATGCCGATAAAGGCCTCGTCCACATCCGCTTCAATCTGCATGGCCGCCAGGTCCTGGGCGATGGTGAACAGGGTGGGCGCCTGCAGGCTGGCCGCGACGGTCTGGCCCACATCCACATTGCGTGAGATGACCACGCCGTCGATGGGCGCGTAGATGGTGGTGTAGGCAAGATTCACCTGTTCCCGCGCCCGGGCCGCCGCCGCCTGTGCCACCGCCGCCTGACTGACCCGATGCTCGACGGTGGCGGCCTCGTGGGCGAAGCGGGCCGCATCGACCTCGCTCTCCGAGACCAGTTTCTGCCGGTGTAAATCCTCGACCCGTCGCAGCTGGCGGGCGGCATCCAACACTGCAATCCAGGCCCTGTCCTGTGAGGCCTCCGCGCTCTTGAGGTTGGAATTCGCCTCTGCCAGGCGCGCATCAAAGATGGCGGAGTCGATCTGCGCGATCACCTGACCCTTGCTGACCCGGCTGTTGAAATCCACATTCAGGCGCTGGATCGTGCCGGAGACCTGGCTGCCGACCTGCACGGTAATCACCGGGTTGAGCGTGCCGGTGGCAGAGACGATGGCCTTGAGTTCACCGCGTTTGATGCTGACGACATCATAGCCGGGCGTCTGTTCGCCGCTATCCGCCGGGAGAAAAAACCACACGCCGGCGACGATCAGCAGGGCAGGGATGAGGAGATATTTCAGGTAACGAGGTTTCATCTTTGCCCTGGGGGGAGGGGTGTCCTTTGCATGTGTCGCACTCATGAATATAGCCTAAAACCTGCCTGCGGCCGTTGTCGGTAATGGCAGACCTTTCCCAAAATAGAGAGGCGCGGATTCCAAAATAGAGAGTCGCGGATTGACCCCCTCTCCTTCAGGGAGACGACTACAGGGATGTAGTCGGTTGGCCATGTCGGGAACATATGGCCCAGGGTTGGGGTGAGGGTGGTGTGTGTGTGCTGATGTTGTTCCCCCTCACCCTGTCCCTCTCCCTCAGGGAGAGGGAACCCTCCGATGTTGCTCACCTATGCCCCAATATCGGTGGCTCCTAGGTGCTGAGTGTAACCCGTGCGCGCAAGCCACCAAGATCGGGCGAGAGGTCGAGGCGGAAACTGCCGTGATAGCTGTCGACGATGTCCTGGGCGATGGCCAGCCCCAGACCATGGCCCACCGTCTTTTCATCGATGCGCAGGCCGCGCTGGGTGAGCTTTTCCAGCTCATGCTCGGCGCAGCCCGGGCCATCATCCTCGACCTGGATCTGCAGGCCGTCCGCATCGCGGATATGCAGCTTCACTTCATGCCTGGCCCATTTGCAGGCGTTGTCCAGCAGGTTGCCCAGCAGTTCCAGGAAATCCTCGCGGTCCATGCTCACCCCCTGGGTCAGGTCTAACTGGGAGTGGATGTTGATCTTGCGCTCGCGATAGATGGCCAGCAGGCTTTCGGTGAGCGCGGCGACCTCCGTGGCGATGTCCAGCCGCTGGCCGGGCATCCTGTGGCCGGCGAGACGCGCCCGGGTCAGTTCCCTGTCGATGAGCTGCTGTAGCTGGGTGGTCTGCGCCAACAGGCGGTCACGCAGTTCCGGCCGGTCGTTGAGTTCGTCGCGGTAGGCCAGCTGTTGTAAATGGGTGAGCGGCGTCTTCATGGCATGGGTGAGATTGCCGAGGGCGTTGCGGGAACGCTGCAGGCGCTGGTGCAGGTTTTCCAGCAGGTGGTTGACCTCCCTGACCAGGGGCGCCACCTCGCTGGGGACGTCTTCATTGATCGCACTGATCTCACCCCGTTCCAGACGCTGCAGGTCCTCGCGGGTCCTGCCCAGGGGGGCAAAGCCCCGCTGGATGATCAGCGTCAGGATGCCCACCAGAACGGCCAGCGCCAGCAGCGAGGCGATGGCATAGCCGAGGCGGAATGCTTGCAGGTCCTGCTCGATGGGATTGAAGTCTTCGGCGACTGCAATCCGGATCGCCACGCCCTGCTTGTGAAACTGCTTGCTCCACAGCAACAGGGTCTGCGCCTGGGGGCCGGGAATGAATGTTCCCGTGGCCGGTGTGCTGCCGGGATCGGCATCGCTTAAGGCCTGATCCCACAACGAGCGCGACCGGTAGGTCTGATCGCCGATCACGATCTGATAGTAGCGGCCCGAAAAGGGGCGTCGAAAAATCGGATCGATGGCGGTCTGCTCCAGCGCGGCTTGCGCCGGCGGTGTGATGACGATAGAGCGCAGCAGGTTTTCGGCGTCGTGCATCAGCCGTTCGCTGATGTAGTGCTCGGCGAGGAGCCGCACGGTATGGCTGACCATTATCCACTGCAGTGCAAAGATCACCACCAGGCTCAGCAGCAGGCCGAGGCTCAGGCGTGACTGGATGGAGCGCACTAGTGGTGCTCCGTGAACAGATAACCCTGGCCGCGACGGGTCTGGATGATGTCCTTGCCCAGTTTCTGGCGCAGACGTTTCACATACACCTCGATGACGTTGCTGTCCTTGTCGGAATCATAGTCGTAGACGTGTTCGGTGAGAGTTGATTTGGAGAGTATTCTGCCGGGGTGTAACATGAAATAGCGTAACAGGCGGAATTCCGTGCCGGTAAGTTCGAGGGTGTTGCCATCGGCAGCCGTCACCGTTTGTCGTTCTTCATCCAGGCTCAGGCCGCTGATGTTCAGTGTGCCGACCTGTTGCTTGCTGCGTTTGATCAGCGCGCTGAGGCGGGCAATGAGCTCTTCGGAGTGAAACGGTTTGCCGAGATAGTCGTCGGCCCCGGCCTTGAAGCCGTCGACCCTTTCATGCCAGGCGTTGCGCGCAGTGAGAATGATGACCGGCACCTTGTTGTCCTGCCGGCGCCAGTTGTGCAATACCTCCAGGCCGGGGCGTTGTGGTAATCCCAGATCCAGCACAATGGCATCGTAAGGCTCGGAGGCGCCCATGAATTCGCCATCCACGCCATTGTCCGCCTCGTCCACGGCAAAACCCGCCTTGACCAGGTCGTGCCGGAGATCGGCGCGCAACAGGTCATCGTCTTCGATCAGCAGCAGGCGCATTCAGTCTTCCTGTTTCTCTTTCAACAGCTGACCCGTCTGCGAATCAAACTTCATCTCCCACACCCTGCCATCCTCATCGAGCAGTTCGATTTCATAGCGGTGCCGTCCATGCTTTGATTCCAGTTCCACTTCCAGAATGCGCCCCGGGCGGATCGCCTTTGCCTTCTGGATAATGGTCTCCAGCGGCAGGATGTCGCCGGCCTGTTGCAGCCGGCGCGCCTTGTCGTGATCATCGTCGGCGCTGACGGGAATGCTGACCGACAGCAGGGTCGCGAGTGCCAGTGCAAGCAGTGCGGCGACGACCTTGCCCGGCCTAATCATCCCAGCCACCATAACCCGGAATGTTGATGCGCCGCTCGCTGAAATGTCCCTGCCCGGCATCGCCGTGACAGGCCGGGCATTGGCTGAGGCTGCTGAGTTTCGGGTTGTTGACCAGCACCTTTTTCGGTATCTCATCATGTTCGCGGACAAACTTTGGCAGCTCGGTAATGCGCAGTGGTGTGTGTGATGCCGACAGGCCTTTTTGCAGTTTATGCAGGCGGCGGTTGGTGGAGCTCTCGGCGCTGTTGTCGATCAGGTAGCGGGAAATCGCCTGCTGGCTGGTGCTGTCCAATTCGGCATTGTCTCCATAGTGATCGTCGAGTGTCGACATGATGGCCTGCCAGGAACGCTGAGGCAAGAGGCCGGGTGCATAGGCGAAATGGCAGCCGCCGCATTCCTCAATATACAGGGGGTTTTGTGTCACGCTGGCATCGCGTTGCCAGAGGCCCTGGCCATGCTCGTCATCGTTATCGCTGAACGAGGTCTGGCTGATGGCAAGGCTGATGAGGCCAATGATTGCGATGCTGAGGGTGAAGGTTTTCATGATTTTTTTCCTTTATTTATGTGACGGATTGTTTATGTAGTGGGTGTTTGCGTACTAACGAGGGGCATCTTTTGCATGTGTCGCAGTACCAAATTGTCGTGATACGGTTTAGAGCGACTGGATGTAGCTCAGGTAGTCGCCCTTCTCCTGGGGTGTACACTCGCGTCCATACACCCATTTACAGTTACGCTTGAGCCATTTTTCCACCTGCTTTCTATCACTGAGTCGTTGCGGGTTGCTGCTCGGCGCCAGCGGTTCGATGGCCTTGCCGGTACGCTCGTGCTTGCCGGTGTTGTGGAGGTTGCTGGTATGACAGCTGGCACAGCTCCTGGCCTTGCCGGAGTCGGGGTCGATATGGGTCTTGTCCCAGGCGCTCTGTCCGGCGCTGGCGGAGAAGGGCTGTGCGCCGGCCTGTTGGTATTCCTGCAACAGCTGTTCGGTGATGCTGCCGGCCATGGCGCCGGCGCCACCACCGAACAGGGCCAGTATGGCGATGCCTGTTAAGGTCTTTTTGTGGTTAATCGGTTTCATGCTTCGCTCCTGTTTATATTTGGTTGGGTGATTGGACGCCTGATGTTCCAGGAGCCTGTTTTACAGTCGATTCTTGCGGCCGGTGACCATGCTGCGCGGCAGGTTTTCGCCATGGATCAGGCTTTCCAGCAGCACGCCGCCCACATGGATGAACACCAGCAGGAGGGTGAAGTTGGCGAAAAATTCATGCACCTCTTCGAGTGCGTCTTCCCACCATTCGCTGCTGCCGGCCATCAGGTTGGCCAGCGGGCCGCTCTGTTCCTCGGCGCCGAGCAGGGCGATGCCGGTGGTGACGGTGAGAATGAGACTCAGCAGCAGGGCGATGATCATGGCGCCGCCGGCGGGATTGTGGCCAAGGTAGCGCGGTGCCCTGAGTCGCACGGTATCCTTGAGGTGCTGCAGGATGGCGCGGGGTGAGAAGACAAAATCGGAAAAGCGGGCGTGTTGAAAACCGATCAGCCCCCAGATCAGGCGGTAGGCCAGCAGTCCCCCGATCAGATATCCGGCCCAGCTGTGCAGGCTGAGAAAGTCGTCTTCCGTGACATAGGCCACGATAAAGGCGCTGACCAACAGCCAGTGAAAGATGCGGACGGAGATATCCCACACCTTGACCTGTTCGGTGGCTGGCGAGCGGTCGGCGGGGTTGATGACGTGGTTGCTGACGTGGTTGTTGACAGGATTCATGGCGATGCTCCTCAAGAGGTCGATGGTTACCGGTGTCGACTGCCCGAATAGCGTGGGCGGTCGGCGATCTTGAGCGAACTGTAGAGCAGCAAGCTGAAATGAAACTGAAAAGGCTGTTAGGGGAGTTGTTCCATTGCGGGGCTGTGCTGTATGGCCGGGTGGTGATGGCCGTTGCTGAGATGCAGCAGGGGTGGGGTCAGAGTCCAGATGCCAAAGCCCATCACCAGCAGGGCGGCGATCTGGCGCAGGGCGGTGGTCTGTATCCAGCGCCTGAGCCGGTGCGCGAAGGCGCCGGTCAGCAGCATCACCGGCACGGTGCCGAGGCCGAAGCTGGCCATGATGAGCGCGGATTGTTGCCAGTGGCCGACGGCCCCGGCGAGGGTCAGCGTGCTGTACACCAGACCGCAGGGCAGCCAGCCCCAGAGCAGGCCGAGCAGCAGCGCCTGTGGGCCGTGGGTCACCGGCATCAGCCGCTGGGTGAGGGGTTGCAGGTGTCGCCACAACAGCCGATTGCCCAGGGTTTCGAGATGCACCAGCCCGCGCCACCAGCCCGCAAGATACAGCCCCATGGCGACCATCATCAGCCCGGCGAAGATGCGCAGGCCGGGGCCGAGCACGGCCCCCGGCCCTTGCAACAGCATCCCCAGCCCGCCGATCAGCGCCCCGGCGAGGCTGTAGCTGAAAACCCGGCCGAGGTTGTACAGCAGCAGGGTGAGTGACAGGCGCGTGCGTGATGGCTGGGCGGGCAGGGCGAAACTCAGGGCGTTCATGATGCCGCCACACATGCCCACACAGTGCACCCCACCGAGCAGGCCGATAAGGAAGGCGGAGGCGATGGTGATGGCGGGGTCGTTCATGCCGGCGTCGTTAATCTCCTGTCGGACGTCGGATGGCGTTAAGATGGTGTCCCACTCGCGCAGCCTGGCAGGACGCTATCCGTATGTACAACAAGATCATCTTCGGCATCCTGGTGCTGGGCCTTATGCTCATTGCGGTGAGTCTACTCACACCGCCGGGCAGGGAAAAGGCGGCAGACGTGTCGGGCCGTCCCGCGGCCCAGTTTCTGCCCTGGCAGATCGAGCCCACCGCCGACGGCAGCATCCGAGTGTTTGGCCTGACCCTGGGTGAATCCACCCTGCAACAGGCCGAGGCGCTTTTTCAGGGCGGCGCCAAGGTCAGCCTGTTTGTGGCCGCCGATGGTCAGCATAAGGTCGAGGCCTATTTCGACAAGGTGATACTCGGCGGCCTCAGTGCCCAGCTGGTGCTGGTGATGGCCCTCGCTCAGGAACAGCAGGCGGCCATGTTTCGGCGCGGCGCGCGGGTCAGCAGCCTGGCCGGCGGGGCGAAGAAGGTCACCCTCAGCGGGGCAGACCTGCAGACGGTGTTCGCCGCGCCGATCGACAGCATTGCCTATCTGACCCGCACGCGGCTGGATGATGAACTGCTGCGCAAACGCTTTGGCGAACCGGCACAGCGGATTCGCGAGGCACACAACAATGCCACGCACTGGCTGTATCCCGAACAGGGTCTGGATGTGACCCTGCATGATGAAGGGCACGCCGTGCTGCAATATATTGCGCCGCGGCGCTTCTCGGTCCTGATGACGCCGCTCCTGATGGCGCCGTTGCTGGAGGACGGCGCGCCACTCTGAGCGCGACATTGGTTCCGTCGACATTGGCTCAGTCGGCATCGGGCCAGTTTTTTCCGGGCTGTTTGCTGCGCGCGGACGCATCCTCGGGTGCGCTGGGCTTGTTTGCCGTGTCGGGTAACAGGGGGTCGTCGTCATCCATCAGGATGCGGTTGGCGTCACCTTCCAGATCATCGTACTGGCCGCTTTTCACCGCCCACACCAGGATGCCGACCATCACCAGGCCGAGGATGATCATCGCCGGGATCAGCCCGTAGATCACTTCCATGTTCTGTCCCCTGTCGGTTTCTGAAACACCGTGCGGATGCGCGCCGCGTTAGCGATCACCAGCAGGGAGCTGATGGGCATGGAGATGGCCGCGATCAGCGGGGTGATCAACGCCGCCATCGCCAACGGCACCATGATGAGGTTATAGCTGAAGGACAGGCCGATGTTCTGGCGGATGGTGCGCAGGGTGCGTTGCGACAGCTGCATGGCCAGCCGTACCTTGTCCAGTTCATTGCTGATGAGGATGATGTCGGCGCTCTCGCCCGAGACGTCGGTGCCTGAACCCAGGGCGATACCCACGTCGGCGCGATTGAGCGCGGCGGCGTCGTTGATGCCGTCACCCACCATGGCGACGATGGTGCCGTCTAGTTGCAGTTGGCGGATGATGTTGTCCTTGTCCTCTGGCAGCACCTCGGCAATGCTGTCCATGCCGCCCAGTTGCCGGGCGATGCGTTCGACGATGGGCTGCCGGTCGCCGCTGAGGATGGTCATGCGGACATGATTGGCGCGCAGCGCATCGACCAGTTGCCGGGCGTCCGCGCGCAGCTGGTCATTGATGGCGATAAGCCCGCTGTGCCGGCCATCAATGGCAACCTGGACACAGCTTGATCCCCGCTCTTCCCACTGCTGGGTGGCGCGGCGCAGGGCCTCATCCAGCGGCAGGTCATTCTGCAGCAGCCACTGTTCGCTGCCAATCACCACCGGGCGACCCTCCACCTCGCCGCGGATGCCAAGGCCGGGCCGATTCTCCATCTGCTGCGCCGCCAGCCGGGAAGCGTCCTTTATTTCTGTATAACCGCAAATAGCGGTTGCGATGCTGTGCTCGGAATAGTGTTCCAGTGCCGCGGCGTGTTGCATCAGTGTCAGGCTGTCCATGTCGTTCTGCGTGACCACCTCCTGCACCCGCATACGCCCCTCGGTGAGGGTGCCGGTCTTGTCAAACACCACATGCCCGATATGCGACAGGGTTTCCAGCACCCCGCCATTCTTGATGAGGATGCCGTGCCGCGCGGCCAGGCCGGAGGCCGAGGCGATGGCCATGGGCGTGGCCAGGCCGAAGGCGCAGGGGCAGGTGATGATCAACACCGCGGTGGCGGCCATTAGCGCAATATCGAAATCGGTCGGCAACCACCAGAGGAAGGTGAGGCTGGCCAGCAACAGGGTGGCGGCCACAAACCAGGGCACGATGCGATCGGCGGTGCACTGGATCGGCGCCCGCGAGGCCTGGGCCGTCTCCACCAGGTCGATGATGCGCCCCAGCGCGGTGTTTCGCAGTACGCCCTCGACGCGCACGGTCAGCGTGCTGTCGGTATTGAGGGTGCCGGCGGAGACGTGATCGCCCGCCTGTTTGACGACCGCACGGGACTCCCCGCTGAGCATGGATTCATCCACCTTGCTGCGCCCCTCGGTGACGAGTCCGTCGACGGGGATCTGTTCGCCGGGTTTGATCAGCACCACATCGTCGACCCTCACGGCGCGAATCGGCAGCAGCACGGACTCGCCATCGCGTAACACCGTCGCCGCGCGGGGTTGCAGGTCGAGCAGGCGCTGGGTGGAGGCGACGGCCTGGCGTCTGGACATGGCCTCGAGGTAGCGACCCACCAGAATCACAAACAGAAAATTCACCACCGTGTCGTAATACACCTCGCCCATCAGTGATGGATGGAGGGTGACATACACAGAGTAACTGTAAGTGGATATGGCACCGATGGCGATGGGCAGGTCCATGGTCAGGTGCAGGCGCCGGATGCCGGTCCAGGCGCTGTGCAGGAAGGGATAACCGGAATACAGCAGGGTGGGTGTGGCCAGGGCGAAACCGATCCAGTGAAATAGCTGGCGAAACTCACCGTCGCTGGCGCCGCTGTAGAGGGCGATGGAGATCCACAGCAGATTCATCATCGCAAAGGCGGCGAAGGCCATGCGCAGCAACAGTGAGCGATTGTGTTGTCGGAGGCGACCATCGGCCAGTTCCGGGTCATAGGGGACGGCGGCATAGCCCAGTTGCGCGAGCCGCGTGAGGACCTGTGAGAGTGTGATGCGGCGGTTATCCCATTTCAGCAGCAGGCGCTTGCCGGACAGATTCACCCGTGCGTCCAGTACTCCCTCCAACTGACCCAGGGAGCGTTCGATCAGCCACACGCAGGCGGCGCAATGGATGCCTTCCACCAGCAGATGGATTTCGCGCTGCACGCCCAGCGCGGGCACAAATTCGGCCTGCACCGCGTCGAGATCATACAGGGCCAGATCATTGGCGGTCGCGGGTGGCGGGGCGAGGGCCCCCGCGGGCGCGCGCTCGTAAAAGCCCTCCAGTCCGGCCTCGAATATCGCCTGGCATACCGCCTGACAGGCGGGACAACAGAACTGCCGGGTGTGGCCTGCGATGGCCTGGGTAAAGGTCAGATTCCTGGGCAGCGCCAGGCCGCAGTGAAAACAGCGGTCGGTCATGGTATCCCGCTCGCCGGAGGGATCGGCAGCGGGCGCTGCGGCCAGTGGCTGTACGGCACTCACGGGGTTAATACAGAGATCCGCCGGGTCTGATGATAGACGTCGTCGCCGTGCGTCACCCGCAGATTGATATCCCAGATGCCGGCCAACGGAAAGGCGAGCCGGGTCTGGTACAGCCCTGGCGCAATCTGTTCCACGGGCTTCACGAAATCGGCGTCGGCGTCAGAGGGCCGGTAGAGCATCAATTGCACATCGGCATCCATGATCGACACGCCGCGGGCATCCACCGCAGTGAAGCGATACACGTCCGGCCGGTTAGTATAAATCTGGTCGGGAACCTCCAGGCGGGTCTCCCAGTTGAGCCGGTTACGGGCGGCCAGCCGGGTGACGACATTCTTTTCATACTCGCGGCCCTTCTCATAATAATCGTCGGCCACCAGTCCGGGATTGGTGCTGATGGCAAACACCACGAACACCAGATTGACGATGAGAAACACCGCAATAATACCCAGCACGGACAGGAACCAGGGATTCTTCATCGCCTCCTTGCTTGACTGGGAGTAGCCGGCCCTTAGCAAACGATGGCCGGAGGCGGGGCGTGTCGGTGTGGGCTGCATTATCGTGAGTCTCCGTTGGCTGTCGATGCTGGGCTGGGCGGCGGGCCGAAGAACATGGTGTTATATTCCGCCGCATACTCGGGGTTGCTGGTGTCTTCGATGCGCAGGCTGAGGGGAATGCGTTCCGCCGTCAGCTCGCCAGGGGCAATGCGCAGGAAGATGGTGTGGGCGGTGACACCCCCCTGTCTGGCAGTGAGGGTTTTTTCCGCGTTCACCAGTTGCACCGCAGCATGGCCATGCACGCTCAGTGTCACCTGCCGATCGGCCTCGGTCTTGTTGAGAATCTTCAGCACATATTTATTCTGTATCGAACCGTCGCTGAGCCTGACAAACAGCGGCTGGCGTTCGTGCAGGGCCTTTAATTCCAGTGCGCCGAGATTCGTCAGGCCATAGAAGATACCGCCCAGCGCGGCCAGCATGATGGCGAAATACACCACCACCCGGGGTCGCTGGTAGAGCTTCAGCGTCGGCTTGCCTTCAACCTCATCCAGCGAGGCATAGCGGATCAGCCCGTGGGGACGATGCACCTTGTCCATCACGGCGTCGCAGGCATCGAGACACAGCGCGCAGGTGATGCAGCCCTCCTGCTGGCCGGTGCGGATGTCGATGCCGGTCGGGCACACCGCCACGCACTGTTTACAGTCGATGCAGTCGCCCTGTTCACCGCCCTCGGTGCGACTGCCCTTTTTCAGTTTGCCGCGCGGCTCGCCACGGCCGAAATCATAGGTGGGCAGGATGGTTTCGCGGTCGTACATCACCCCCTGAATGCGGGCATAGGGACAGAGCCAGAAACAGACCTGTTCGCGCATATGGCCGGCGAACAGGTGGGTGAAAAACACAAATACGCCGACGGTGCCCCAGGCGAAGAGGGGGGCCTGTAAGGTGAGATAGTCTTTCCAGAGCTCAAACGCATCGCCAAACCAGAGCGTGAAACTGATCCCGGTGAGCAGGCCGATGGCCAGCCAGAGGCTGTGTTTGACGAACTTGATGCGCAGCTTGTGCAGGCTCCACGGTTCCGCGTCCAGTTTGACGCGCCTTGCCGGCGGCCCCTCGAGTTTTTCCTCGATCCACACGAAGATGTCGGTCCACACCGTCTGGAAGCAGAAATATCCGCAAAACACCCGCCCCGCAATGGAGGTGACGGCGGCCAGCAGCAGGGCGAAGAACAGCATCACCAGGGCCAGCATCCATACATCCTGCGGCAGGATGGTGATGTTGAAGATATGGAATTGGCGGGCGGGGATATCAAACAGCACGGCCTGTTGCCCGTTCCAGCGCAGGTAGGGGCCGAGGAAGAAGATTAGCCACACGCTCATGGTCATCCACTTGATGCGGCGGAAGGTGCCCGGCATCCGTTTGGCGTGGATGGTCTTGTCGCCGGTGTTGACGTGCCAGTATTCGGCCTCGTGGTAGAGCGCTTCCAGGCTCTTCAGGTCGGGCTGGCTGGGGGTGTTGGATGCGTTGGATGAATCGCTCACGTCTTTAGATACTCTTACCGCAAAGATGGTCTGGGGATATCCCGCCTGTGTCCGGGCGCGGCCCCTGTTTCATGCGGCCGTAGCCGCATGCTCAATCCTGTGAATGGGTGTGATTGATCAGGTAGACAATGCGTATGGCCAGAAAGATCACCATGGCGATGGTGATGCCTATCGCAAGTATTGATCCAATGACAACGGCGTCCATGATCGCTCCTCTCGTATCGTTGTTGACAACACTTGTGTCAGGGGCCCGTGTGGGCCTTGTCGGGCCCGAACACAATGTGCTCCACTGACTCCGTCGGACAGCGGTCTATTGGCCGCCCCCCAGCCGGTGCACATACACCGCCAGCTTCTTGATCTCGGTTTCCGTCAGCTGTGGCTGGAAGCTGGGCATCTCGGCGACGCGGGTCTCGGTTGCGCCGGGGGCATTCACGCCATAACGGATGGTGTATTTCACGCTCTCCTCGGTGCCCGGGGTGAAGCGCCAGATGCTGTCGGTGAGATTGGGGGCCCCCATCATCTGCATGCCCGTGCCATCCATGCCGTGACAGCCGATACAGCCCTGGTTAACAAACAGCTCCTTGCCGGGGGCATGTTCGCTGCCGGTGCTCATGGCCACCACATGTTTGCCGAGGTCATCAAGCTGTTGCTCGCTGAGCATGGCGCCGAACCCGGGCATCATGCCCTGGCGACCATTGGTGATGGATTGCTGAATGGTTTCGATGTCGCCGCCATAGAGCCATTCGTCATCCGCCAGCACCGGATAGCCGGGATTGCCGGAGCCGCTTGCACCATGGCAAGGGGAGCAACGATCACCGAACAGCACGCGGGCAGAGGCCACGACATAGCTGGAAAGCTCATCATCGGCGAGGATGGCGGCGGCCGACATGCCCTTGAGCCGGTTCTCAAAGGGGGCGCGGACCTGTTCGATCTCGGCCACGTTGGCTTCCAGGCGTTTCATCTGGGTCCAGCCCAGGATGCCCTTGGTCCAGCCGTCGACCAGCGGGATCGACGGATAGAGGATCAGGTACACCACGATAAACACGCCGCTGAGATAGAGTGTAATCATCCACCAGCGGGGAGGCTGGTTGGTGAGTTCGCGCAGATTGCCGTCCCAGACGTGGCCGGTATCCGGGGCATCGGCCGGTTTTTTGTCGTCACTCATTGGCGTTTCTCCGTTGCCGTTTTGTCGGGCGTGGGTTCCGCAGTCCGGGCATGAAAGCCGGGCTCATCATCCAGCGGAATGTAGCGTTGCGCCTCAAATCGCGCCTTGTTGGATGGATGGAAAACATAGAGATAAAGGCCGAGCATCACCAGGAACACCGCAATGGTCATGATCAGCCCCAGCCAGTCGTGCTGGGTCATGGCGCCCCAGTCGGTATGAAAATAGTCTTGGATGTCATTCACGATACACCACCCCATGATCGAGTTTGGCCATGGTACCCAACACTTGTAGATAGGCCACCATGGCATCCATCTCTGTCTTGCCCTCCACGGCGGCCGCCGTGATACCGATGTCGTGGTCCGTATAGGGCACTCCCACGGTTTGCATGCCGCGGAGGTGGGCGGTCACCCTGTCCACGTCCAGCAGGCTGGTGGCAAGCCATGGATAATTGGGCATCACCGATTCCGGCACCACGGAGCGCGGCGCCAGCAGGTGCTTGACGTGCCACTCATCCGAGTACTTGCCACCCAGGCGGGCCAGGTCCGGGCCGGTGCGCTTGGAACCCCACTGGTGGGGATGGTCGTAGATGGATTCCGAGGCCAGCGAGTAGTGGCCATAGCGTTCCTTTTCGTCGCGGAACGGGCGGATCATCTGCGAGTGACACAGGTAACAGCCTTCACGGATGTAGACGTGGCGGCCCCACAGCTCCAGCCCGGTATAGGGGCGGATGCCGTCACCGGGTTGCCAGTCGGCCAGCGTCTCGCCGGCCTCGGGCTGCCAGAGGATCTCGGGGCGGGCATTGTGCTCCATGGTGTCGTCGAGGTAATACAGGGGCACGATCTCGACGATACCGCCTACGGTGAGCACCAGCATCAAGACCAGTAACAGGGCCCAGACATTGCGTTCCATCCTGTCCTGGAACCTGGTGGAATAGATTTTATCAGCCATTGTTCCGTCTCCCTTAGGCCCGTGCTGTCGCGGTGCTCAGGCCGGGTTCGGCGCTGGCCTGGCGAATGGTCATCATCATGTTGTAGAGCATTACCACGGCGCCGACGAAATAGATAAAACCGCCGACGGTGCGCATGACATAGTACGGATACATGGCGGCGACGGATTCCGCAAAGGTGTAGGTGAGGGTGCCGAACTCATCATAGTCACGCCACATCAGGCCCTGCATGATGCCGGAGATCCACATCGCCACGATGTAGATCACAATGCCGATCGTGGCTAACCAGAAGTGCAGATTCACCAGCCGGGTGGAATAGATCTCGGTGTTCCATAAGCGGGTCAACAGGTGATAGGTGGCGCCGGCGCCGATCATGCCGACCCAACCCAGCGCGCCGGAGTGCACATGGCCGATGGTCCAGTCGGTATAGTGCGAAAGGGCGTTGACGACTTTCAGGGACATCACCGGCCCTTCAAAGGTGGACATCGCGTAGAAGGCCAGTGACATGATGAGAAAGCGCAGCACGTAATCGGTGCGCAGTTTGTCCCAGGCCCCGCTCAGGGTCATCATGCCATTTACCGCGCCACCCCAGGAGGGCACGATCATGGCCAGTGACACGGCCGCGCCGAGCGAGCCGGCCCAGTCGGGCAGGGCGGTGTATTGCAGGTGATGTGAGCCCAGCCACACGTAGCCGAACATCAGGCACCAGAAGTGCAGCACCGAGAGGCGATAGGAAAAGATGGGGCGGTCGGCCTGCTTGGGCACAAAGTAATACATGATGCCGAGGAAGCCGGCGGTGAGATAGAAGCCGACCGCATTATGTCCCCACCACCACTGGATCATGGCGTCCTGCACGCTGGCGAAGATGGAATAGGACCTGAACATCTCCACCGGAATAGCCAGGCTGTTGACCACATGCAGATAGGTGATCATGACCATCATGCCCAGATAAAACCAGTTCGACACATAGATGTGCGAGCTCTTGCGTTTGGCAATGGTCATGATGAAATTGAAGGAGAAGGCCAGCCATACCACCGCAATCAGGATGTCGATGGGCCATTCCAGCTCGGCGTATTCCTTGCCCTGGGTAAGGCCCAGCGGCAGGGTGATCACCGCCAGCACTATGATGAGATTCCAGCCCCAGAAGGTGAACCAGGCCAGGGTGTTGCTCCACAGTTTGACGCCGCAGGTACGTTGCACACTGTAGAAGCCGGTCGCCATCAGCACGCAGCCTCCAAAGGCGAAGATCACGGCATTGGTGTGCAGCGGTCGCAAGCGACCGAAGGAGAGATAGGGGCTGTCAAAATTGAGTACCGGCCAGGCCAGCTCGGCGGCGATGTAGACACCGACCAGGGTGCCCACCACCAGGTAGATAACGGTGGCCACCGAGAACCACCGGACCACCTCAAAGTTATATTTCTGCGCTGCCTCTGTTGTATCCACCATCGACGCCTCCCTTCTGGTTACTGCCAGTTCATACCAATTCGTGCCGGTTCATGATGCGTGGTCTAAAGCGGCCTTTTCATCAAACCCCTATTTCAACGGGCGCTTTATTGCATAAGAATTTAATTATTTTAGAATATTGTCAACCACCTGTAATGCTTGGTTATTAGGGTTCTGGTGGCGCGGTGTATCCGGCATACCCCTCTATCGTAGTCGGTTTTCTGTAATGCGCTAGCCGTCGGCGACACCGTCGGAGCAGGATCGATTGTCTGGGCAAGTTAGCGGTGATCACGACATATCCGGCCCGTTTATCCAGGTTGCTAACAAGTATAGGACACGTTTGATGGTTGGCTCGCGGGACGGCCTGGTGGCGATGTGCCGGGGGGATGGGCGCGTCCTGTCAATCGACGTTCCGCTAATAAATGTGCGGCCAATAAAAAGGGCCCCGGCAGGGACCCTTGGTGATGCGTCATGTTCAGCCGGCTAGCGTGTGAGCATGATGTTGCGCACCTTGTTTTTGGTACAGGCCAGCGAGCGGTCAGTCTCGAACTCGCAGGTCAGTTGATGATCCGCATCCTGCCAGCCGAGGGTGACGGGAACCTTGCCGCCGGACTCGGCAAACGCCTCATCGGTGACGGTGATCTTGCTGACGTTATTGCGATAAGACACCTTGAATTCACCGTTGGGTTTAAAGCCGAACAGAATGGCCTTTGTGGTGTAGGTGATGTCGGCCATGCCGATATTGCGCGTGAGCTCGGTCGAAATACATGCGATGCGGCTATCTTCATCCGCACATTGGGTGTCGGATGACGGCAGATACTCAACCGGTGTATTGCGTTTTTTCCAGCCGCCGGCCAGGATCTTGTCCTTGGTGGATAGCGGTTTTGGCGCGGCCTGGGGCTTTGGTCTCTCCACGGGTTTTGGCCGAGGGGCGGGAGGCGGCGCCGCAGTCCGACTCGCGGCCTCACGATCGGCGGCCTGCTGTGCGCTGGAGGCGCGTTGCAGGCCTTCGGAGGCGATGCCGTAGCCGCCGGCCAGCGCCTGTTTGTACCATTTTATGGCCTCGTCGTAATCCTGTTCGACACCGCGGCCTTTCTCATACAGCACACCCAGATAGTATTCGGCGCGTACATACTTTTTATTGGCGGATTTTTGTAACCATTTGCGCGCCAGCTCGTAATTTTTCTTGATGCCGTCGCCTTCCAGGTAGGCATAACCCAGTTTGAAGGCGGCCTTTTCATCATCCTGTTCTGCGGCCTTGGCATACCACTCAAAGGCCTTTTCGCTGTCTCTTACCGCGCCTTTACCCTTTTCGTACATTTCGCCAACGGCATATTGGGATTGTGCATCGCCCTTTTCGGCAGCGGCCAGTGCGTCTTTGAATTTTTCTTCCCATACATAGTCGCCAGCGGCAAAGGCCGCGGAGCTGAAGACTGCGATGCAGCCGGCAATACAGCCAGCGGCAATGAGTCGGAGAAGGTGCGGGTTCAGATTTTTCATCAAGATAGTCCCTGTAGAGAGCCTCGGTTACGGGTGAGGCCTTTTGGTATCAAGTTTCTGCATCATGATATCGGTAGCGGTGCGAAAAAACTTTAACTGGCCGCATTTAACGTTTTGTTTTACCACTCATTAACCGCCTGAGCAATACGGGCTACGGCGTTTGCGAGCTACTGCGTTTCATCGCTCAAGTATTGGTTTTCGTCACGAAAGATGCAGCGGGTGCGCAGGCAGTAATCCAGCCATTCGCTCAGAAAATGGTTGGTTTGCCACTTTTCGTCGGGCTGAAACATGTGGGGATTGGGATAGGGGTAACGGGCATTGATGCGGTGCCGGTGCTGAAAGGCCAGGGCCTCGGTCACATTGGCGTCATAATAATTACGGATTTTCATGTTCAGGCTGAGCAACCATGGCTGCTCCGTGTTGTGTATCAGCTGCAGGCAAAAGGTTTTGGTGTATTTGCTGCTTTCCAGAATGTCCAAATTCAGTCGGGTGCCATCGTCAGCGCGCACGCGAATGGACTTACCCAGGTCGCGCAGGCCGGGCACCACGTGCGACAGCTTTTTGAAATTCGCCTCGTGCAGGCGGGTGGCGTTTTTGAGCGTGCGCCGGGGGATGAGGATGTGTTGGGACATAATAAAGGGCTTGTTGTGGAACCGGGCCCTATTGTTGCGTAATCCAGTCGCGCATGCGAGCCCGCAAGCGAATATGTGCCTGGCTCAGTAACTGACTGATGCGGGATTCGCTGACGTTGAGCACGGAACCGATCTCGCGCAGGTTCAGTTCGGATTCGTAATACAGGGAGACAATCATCTTTTCGCGTTCCGGCAGCGAGCCGATCGCCTCCGAAAGTTTTTCCCGGAAGTGCTGGTTTTCCAGTTCGTCATGCACGCCGGGCTTGTTGTCATTGAGGCTGTGGCCAAAGGCGTCCTCGTCAATGCCGAGTTCATCCCAGCTCAGTACGCGATGGCTGGAGATGTCATTCAGGGTCTTGAAATAGTCCTCGCGGGAGATGCCGAGGGCGTCGATCACCTCTTCGTCGCGGGCGTCGCGGCCCTCGCGATGCTCGATGTTGCGAATCGCCTCGGTGATGTCGCGAATCTTGCGGTGCACGGATTTCGGCGCCCAGTCGTTGCGGCGTAATTCATCGAGCATGGCGCCGCGAATCCGGATGCCGGCATAGGTCTCAAAACTGGCGCCCTGGTTGGCATCATATTTCCGGGAGGCCTCGAGCAGGCCGATCATGCCGGCCTGCAGCAGATCATCGACAACCACCGAAGATGGCAGACGCGCCTTTAAATGGTACGCAATACGTTTCACCAGCGGCGCGTATTTGGTGACCAGCTCATCGTGACCGGCGTTCTCAAGGTTGTCGTACATGCTTGCCTCAGCAATCAAACGAGGGTGGTCCGGGCGTTGTCCCCGCGTGGGCGGGTGCAACGTTGGCCAGAGATTGTTTTGTAGAATTGCGGCAGAGTCGGTTGAATCTTTAGCGACAGGGCGGGCGGGGCGGTGGAGAACGGCGGTCGAAAACCGCGCAGGAATTCCCTGCGGTAGTGCGCAGAATGGGGGGCAATGCTACAGCTGGCGACGGCCCGAGAAGGCGTGGGCGAGCGTGCCGCCGTCCACATATTCCAGTTCGCCGCCCAGCGGCACGCCGTGGGCGATGCGGCTGCTGCTGATCCCATACAGCCGGGCCATCTCGCTGATGTAGTGGGCGGTAGCCTCGCCCTCGACGGTGGGATTGGTGGCGAGGATGATTTCGCTGATCACCCCCTCCGCCAGTCGGGCATCCAGCAGGTCCAGGCCAATGTCGTCGGGTCCGATGCCATCCAGCGGCGAGAGATGGCCCATCAATACAAAATAGCGGCCGCGATAGGGGGTGGCCTGCTCGATGGCGCGCACGTCGGCCGGTGACTCCACCACGCACAGCAGGTGCTGTTCACGGCTGCGGTTGGCGCACAGCGGGCAGAGCTCGGTTTCGCTGAGGGTGCGGCACTGGCTGCAATGGCCGACCTGCTCCGCCGCCTCGGCCAGGGACCGCGCCAGACGCTGCGCCCCTTCGCGATCGCGTTCCAGCAGATGAAAGGCCATGCGCTGCGCCGACTTGGGGCCCACGCCGGGCAGGCAGCGCAGGTCCTCAATCAGGCGATTGATGAGCGGGCTAAATTCCATGAGGCGGGCGCGATATCCTGGGGAGTGGGAGGGGCCGGGGGATGCCTAAAACGGCATCTTGAAACCGCCGGGCAGATTCAGCCCCGCGGTCATGCCGGACATCTTTTCCGCCGAGGTGCTCTCGACCTGGCGCACGGCATCGTTCACCGCCGCGGCCAGCAGGTCTTCCAGCATCTCCTTGTCGTCACCCATCAGGCTGTCGTCAATGCTGACCCGCTTCACATCGTGACGCCCGGTCATCACCACCGACACCATACCGCCGCCGGCCTGACCGGTGACTTCCATATTGGCCAGCTCCTCCTGGGCCTTCTGCATATTGGCCTGCATCTCCTGGGCCTGCCTCATTAGTTTGCCGATACCGCCTTTCATGGTGTGACTCCTGCGAATGTTGTGGGCTGCAAATGATGGCCGGGAATTATACCGGAAATTGGCTGCTACTGATTAGTGCTAAGTGCTAAGTAAAAGCCACAATCCGTAGGGCGCAATAACCGTAGGGCATTGCGCTGAATGCTCTAATCGACCGGCTGTACCGAGCCCGGTTTGAGCTGGCCGTCGAAGGCCTCCATGATGGCCTGCACGGTGGCGTCGCTGTCGATCACGGTCTCTGCCTGGTGCTGGCGGAGGTCCGTGCGTTCCTGTTGCCGCTCGGCCGGGGTGGCGGTGGCGGGGCCCTGCAGGCTGATGCTGAGCTTGACCTCCTGCCCCAGATGCTGCGATAGCGCCTCACGCAGGCCCGCCTCGCGGCTCTGGTTGAGCAGGTACTTGTGATTGGGCGACAGGCTCAGCTGAAAGTGGTTGCCATCCCGCTGGCTGAGGGCGCAGTTGGTCGCCAGTTGTTGCAGCATGGCGGACAGGTTCATGGCGTTGACGATGTCTTCCCAGTCGTCGCTGGACGCATAAGCGGCGCTGCCGGTGGCTGGTGTGGGCGACGGGATCGGCGCGGGCGAAGCGGCCGGCGCGGATCGAGCGGCAGGGGCGGTGGTCGGCAGGGGTTCGGCGACGCCCGTTGCGGCGGGTCCTGTCGGTGCCGCTGCCGCGGGGGCTGGGCGCGGCTGGGCGCGGCTCGCTGTGGCGGGGGCGGTCGCGGCTGGCGCTGTGCCCGGACTGGCCGGGCGAAACGCCAGCATGCGCAGCAGCACCATCTCGAAGCCGCCGCGGGCATCCGGGGCCAGGGGCAGGTCGCGGCGACCGATGAGGCCGATCTGGTAATAGAGCTGCACGTCTTCCGGCGCCATCTGTTGCGCCAGCGCCAGGATCGCCTCGCAGTCACCCAGGCTGTCGTCGATGGCCTCCGGCGCCGTCTGCGCCAGGGCCACGCGGTGCAGGGTGGAGATCAGCTCGGCCAGCACCCCGGCAAAATCCGGGCTGTGCTGCGCCAGTTCGCCGATCCGGGCCAGCAGACCGGGGGCGTCGTTGGCCGCCAGCAGCCGCAGCAGGTCCAGCACATGGTCCTGCTCGATAGAGCCGAGCATGGCGCGCACCTCGGACTCCGGAACCCGGCCGCTGCCGTAGGCGATGGCCTGATCCAGCAGGCTCAGGGCGTCGCGCATGGAGCCGTCGGCGGCGCGGGAGATGAGCGTCAGCGCCGCATTTTCATGGTCGATATTTTCCGCCCCCAGCACCCGCTCCAGGTGGCCGCGGATCTGTTCCAGCGGCAGGCGTTTGAGGTTGAATTGCAGGCAGCGCGAGAGGATGGTGACCGGCAGCTTCTGCGGATCGGTGGTGGCCAGCAGGAATTTCACGTGCGGCGGCGGCTCTTCCAGGGTCTTTAACAGCGCATTGAAGCTGTGGTTGGAGAACATGTGCACCTCGTCAATGAGGTAGACCTTGTAACGGCCGCGGCTCGGGGCGTATTGCACGTTGTCCAGCAGGTCGCGGGTCTCGTCCACCTTGGTGCGCGAGGCGGCGTCCACCTCGATCAGGTCGATGAAGCGGCCCTCGTTGATCTCGGTGCAGGCCGAACACACGCCGCAGGGCGTCGAGCTGACGCCCTGCTCACAGTTCAGCGACTTGGCGAGGATGCGGGCGATGGTGGTCTTGCCCACCCCGCGAGTGCCGGTGAACAGGAAGGCGTGGTGCAGGCGGTCGTTATCCAGCGCGTTCACCAGTGCCTTGAGCACGTGCTCCTGGCCGACCAGTTCGTTGAATGTGCGAGGGCGCCATTTGCGCGCCAGTACCTGATAGCTCATGTTTTTGCGATTCTACGGCGTCTGAAGAGGCTGAACATTGTAGCGGTGATCGGAGGTGGGGGGCTAGCCTCTTTTGAGTGCTGAGTGCTGAGTGCTGAGTGCTGAGTGCTGAGTGCTGAGTGCTGAGTGCTGAGATATTCGGCGCAATGCCCTTCGGTTATTGCGCCCTACGGCACCGTGTAGGAGGCCAGCCCTCTGGCCGATAGGTTGAGAGGGTGTGATTGTTGGGAGTGAATCGCCGAGGGGGCTCGGTTTTTATAAGGAGCAATGTCCTTCGGTTATTGCACCCTTGGGCTGGGATGCACCGGCTGCGACGTGGCAGAGCGGGCCCACGCTTTTCCCGACTTTTCGTCAAGGACGTTGCCTGAAAGGAAGGGCAAGGGTGGTTGCCGGCTTAGATGAGGTGGATCACAGGGCCGAAGTCCGGCCGATTTCGCCGCTGGGGCCATCGCATCAGTTGAGATTGACGACGCCTGGCCGCGAATGGCCGGGGTGGTCGGGGTGGTTTTTCAGAGATAAAAGGGGGGCTACTTCCTATGCCTCGCCAATGCGGTCATGGGCTGTGACTTTTATCCATGGCTCCGTTTGTGGCGGTTGGCGGGGGCGACGAGTCCGCAATGGTTCGCCGCATCCATCGCACGCTGGCCATTTACCGCGAGGACGCCTATCAGCTGGCGATACGTCGGGTCGTCGTGATCACGAAGATAATGAATGATGTCGCGGCAACCGTCGATGGAGATTCGCCTCGTCATCAAATCTTCGCGAATCATCTTCACCAGCTGATCACCGTCCGTGAATTCGGCGTGGTTGTGCCTGGATAAACCCAGGTTCGGGGTAATTGAAGTTTGGTGTAATCCGTTTGTCATGGTTCTGCTCCCTGCCCTGCTTCGGGTACTACTTGAGTCGCATGTCATTCTCTGGCGATGCACACTGCGGCAGCCTGTCCGGACATATGCCCCGGATGTCACCAGATTGGGCGCATGGCGTTTCAATGTCTGTGCGCTTCCGTACAGTTGGTGATGCAAGCGCCGGGTGTGGAGAGCCGTTGCGCGCGGGTGTGGAATGACAGGACTTGTTGAAAAAAATTGGTGCGGATGGCCCGCACCACAATGGAGGAATGCTCGGTAAACCGGGCAAAGGCGCGCAGACCGCCTTGTAAATTGTGGTACAGACATTGCGCTGGCATGCTCGTAATCCTGATGATGACCGTGCGAGTCGCGCGGCCCCGGTGTCCGGCGCCCTGGCAACGTCGCTCGCGCTTACTTGAAGGTGGAACGGGCGCTCGCCACGCCAGCCTTCAGGTCCACCCGGATTTTATCCGCGGTTTCCCCAGGCCTGATCCCGGGCTTCGTCACCGGCCATTTCCAGTTCCTTCAGTTTTTCGGACGCCGCGCGCTGTTTCGCGCGCAACCCATGAAGTGTCTCGGCGCGCTTGACCTGCATATCAGCCCCGGCGTTCTCCAACCCAGGCTCATTATTTCGGTTTGACACGCAGCTGGTTCTCTACCCTTTTCACGTCGGCCACAGCGCCTGCCAATTCCTTGGCCCTGTCGCTGTTCGACTGCGAATCGACCGATCCGGTTAACGTCACTACGCCATTTACGGTCTCGACGCTGATTTGCAGTGACTTGAGGCCAGGCTCGGCAAAAATGGCCGCCTTAACCTTGGTTGTGATCTCGGTATCCTCGATGGCCACGCCGGCTTTTGTGCCCTGCGCGCTCATTTTTTCACCAACGGTGTCGGCCGTATCGTCGATTTTCCTGCCGGCGTTATCAACCGTCTGGTCGATGTTTTTACCCGCGGTCTCCGCCGGCCCCGGCTTGTCGCACGCGGCGAGCCCGACAACGAGTAGCATCGAAATGCCGATTAATTTGAGATTTCCTGATACCTTCATTGAGGGAAGGCACGCCTGCAAAAAATTAGCCATTTTGGGTTTCCTTTCCGGGTTCACTCGTTCCGCGAGAATAGATGCGCGATCGATTGGCCTGGTAACGCTTTCAAATCTGGTCATTTGCATTTCCTCGTAATTATCTGATCCCGCAATGCAACGGTTGAGTCCGGTACAAGCTGCTGAGGAGTATTGCCTACGGTAGTGGGTTCCGGTACTGCGCGTTGTAACAGCGACTATCCATCCTCATCACATGCCGGTCTGTACGTTCTCGTACATAGCCAAACAGAAAGGCATGGTGCAGGTGGTCGTTGTCATGCGCCTTGAGTACGTGCTCCTGGCCGACCAGTTCACTAGATGTGCGAGGGCACCATTTGCGCGCCAGTACCTGATAATTCATATTTTTGCGATTCTACGGTGTCTGCAGTGGCTGAACGTTGTAGCGGTGATCGGAGACGGGGGGCTAGCTTCTTTTGAGTGTTGAGTGTTGAGTGTTGAGTGTTGAGTGTTGAGTGTTGAGTGTTGAGTGTGCTGAGACATTCGGCGCAATGCCCTTCGGTTATTGCGCCCTACGGCACCGTGTAGGAGGCCAGCCCTCTGGCCGATAGGTTGAGAGGGTGCGATTGTTGGGAGTGAATCGCCGAGGGGGCTCGGCTCCTACAAGGAGCAATGCCCTTTGGTTATTGCGCCCTTGGCAGCGTGTAGGAGGCCAGCCCTCTGGCCGATAGGTTGAGAGGGTGCGATTGTTGGGAGTGGATCGCCGAGGGGGCTTGGCTCCTACAGGGTGAAAAAGAAGGTGGCGCCGCCATCGACCTCGGCTTCGGCCCAGATGCGGCCGCCGTGACGGCGGATGCAGCGCTGTACGGTGGCCAGGCCGATGCCGGTGCCCTCGAATTCCTGGCCGTGCAGGCGTTGAAAGGCGTTAAACAGCTGGCCGACATAGTGCATGTCGAAGCCGACGCCGTTGTCTTCGATGTAATAGACCGTTTCACCCTCCTGGAGTCTGCTGCCGAATTCGATTCGCGCCTGGGCGGTTTTGCCGGTGTATTTCCAGGCGTTGGCCAGCAGGTTTTGCAGGGCGATGCGTAGCAGGTGTCGGTCGCCGGTAGCGTACATGTCATTCGCCAGGGTGACCTCGACGTCGCGCTGGGGTTCCTGTTCGCGCAGTTGCTGGACAATCTCCTCGGCCAGTTTATCGAGGGCAACGCTGCCCTGCTGGATGTCGTGCTGGCTGACGCGCGAGAGGGTGAGCATGGCATCGATCAGCTCGCCCATTTTCCGGGTGCCCCTGCGGACCCGTTGCAGATAATCCTGTCCGGTCGGGTCGAGCCGGTCGGCATAGTCCTCCAGCAGGGCCTGACTAAAACCGTCGATGCCGCGCAGGGGCGCGCGCAGGTCGTGGGAGACGGAATAGCTAAAGGCCTCCAGCTCCTGAATGGCATCGGATAGTTCGGCGGTGCGTTGCCGCACCCGCTGCTCCAGGCGGGTATTCGCCGTCTGCAGTTCTTTCAGCAGGTTGATCTCGAAGCTGTTGGAATGCCACTCGCGCAGGGTGAGAAAGAAGGCAAAGGCGATCGCCGCCAGGGTCATGACGGTGAAGGTGGCCTCGTCCAGCCGCTGTTTGAAATACAGGGCAAAGGCCAACACGGTAAACAGGCACAGGGCCGGCATGATGGCCTCGTATTTCTGCGCGCGCGGGGCGCCTCTGGCATCGCTCTTTCGGGAGGCGGTCTGGGTGACGGCATCCTGCTCAAAGGCCGCCCAGTATTGCAGGGCGAAGGCGACCAGCCAGTAGACGTTCAGATAACTGGTGGCGTCAAAGGATTGTCCCAGCAGCTGGAAGGCATACAGCGTGTCCGTGACGGCAAAGATCAATACCGCGCCCAGCATCAGCCGGAAACTGTTGCGGTTTTCGCGCGCCACGTAAAACCAGTAGCAGTAGATGCCGAACACAAGACAGACAAAGGTCAATACGGAATGTGATAAGGCGAACAGTTTGTAGTCGAGCGGCTGTTGCGACTGCTGCAGGGCCTGCGATAAAAGGATAAAACACAGCACGATGATGGTGCAGATGATCAGCCCCAGGTTGGCGATCTGGATCATGTTGTACTGGCGGGTCGGCATCTGGTTGCGGTAATAGATGAGCCCCGCGGTGAAGAAAATGGCATAGCCCATGAAGAACCAGTCGCCGATGCTGGGGAAGGGCGTGAGCGCACCGCTGAAGATCTCGTAATAGTCCCACACCAGCATGCCCGCGAACCACGACAGGGCGGCGTATCCAAACAGCCGCCAGGCCCTGCGTTCGTGCGCCACTGGCCGGCGTCTGGCGGTGAGCAGGCAGCGCCAGCCGGTGGCCAGTGCGGCCAGGGTCCAGAAAAAATCGGACCACCAGTTGAGGGAGCTGTCTGCCAGTACGCCGCTATAGGCGCCGATCAGATAAACGGCCAGCACACCGCCGATGCTTGCGAGCAGCTTCAGGCGCCGTTGCCTGACGGGCTCGATCTCTTTAATCGGGGTAGGAGATGCTGTCGACATTCGTCACCCTCGCTGACATCGCGACTGCGCCGTGGCTGCGGTTGGGATCGTCTGTCGGGGATGCTGTGGCATCAGATATCCAGTTAGGGCGCGTGGCCTGTATGAAACGCTCGGGCCAAGACTACTAAATGGTGGAAACAGTTAACAAGAGGGATTATACGGAGGTGACCCTCTGCTGACCGCAGTGAACCGCGTCGAGTGTGGTCCAAAATCGAACGCTGTCTGGAATTAGGGTGGCAACCCGCACCAGCCACACCCGCACACGAATCCACTGCTGCCGCTGCTCCCTTCCGGGCCTGACGGGGTTCACAGTTTCTCGTTGCAAGGGGACCCGCACGGGTCGCCATAACGACGTCTGAGGGGATGCCGCGAGTCGGCATCCCCTCAGAGGGCGGACATGATACCCAAAAGCGGCAGCAAACACACCCCGCCGCGGCCGGCCCTACTGCAGCAGGGAGATGGCCTTGATCTGGGCGTAGGCCGATGTGCCGGGGGTCAGCCGCAGCGCCGCAGCGGATTTGCGGGTGATGCGCGCCAGCAGCGGAACGCCGCCGGCATCGAGCCGGAGCAGCACCTGGGCGGGGGTCTCCTCGCTGAGCGAGGCCACCCTCACGGGCACAATGTTGAGGATGCTGGTGTCGGTCTGCCGCGCCAGTGTGAGGCTGATATCGCGCGCCAGAATCTGCAGGCGCACGGGCTGGCCGATGGCCAGGGGCGTGGCGGGTGGCGTGTGAGGAACACTGAACTCACCGCCGGCAAACGCCAGCCGGGTGAGGCCGAACGCCGTATCGTGGCCGCTGACGGTGGCCTCGATCATGCTCGCGGCATCCTGGTCCTGGGCCAGCGGCAGATCGGCGCGGGTGAGCATCTCGGTGATGGGGCCGCTGGCCTGCACGCGACCCTCATCGAGCAACACCAGGTGATCGGCCAGGCGCGCCACCTCGTCGATGGCGTGGCTCACATAGATCATGGGGATCTCCAGTTCGCGGTGCAGGCGCTCAAAAAACGGCAGGATCTCCTGCTTGCGCCGGTGCTCCAGCGCCGCCAGCGGTTCGTCCAGCAACAGTAGCTGCGGGCTGGTAAGCAGGGCGCGGGCGATGGCCACGCGCTGACGTTCACCGCCTGACAGCTGGTGGCTGCCTCGGTCCAGTAACGGTTCCAGCCCCAGCAGGCTGATGGCCTGCTCAGGGTGGATGTGGCGCGCAGCGGCCGGCACCCGTCGATAGCCGTATTGCAGATTGCCCCGCACCGACAGGTGCTCAAACAGACTGGACTCCTGGAACACGTAACCCAGTGGCCGCTGGTGGGTGGGCAGACAGCGTGCGGCATCCTGCCAGACGCTGTCGCCGATGCGGAAGTGGCCGCGGGCGCCCTTTTCCAGTCCGGCAATGGCCCGCAGCAGGGTGGTCTTGCCACAACCGGAGGGGCCGAACAGGGCGGTGATGCCGCGGGCCGGCACGCAGAAGCGGGCGTCCAGACTGAAGTGTTCGCGATCTAACTGAAAGTGGGTGTCGATGGTCATTGCGACAGTATCCGGCCGCGCCGATTGAGGCTGTAGATGCCCACCAGCATGATGAACGACAGCAGCAACAGACCGGCGGACAACCAATGGGCCTGGCCGTATTCCAGGGCCTCGACATGCTCATAGATGGCGATGGACAGCACCTGGGTCTCGCCGGGGATATTGCCACCGATCATCAGCACCACACCGAACTCCCCCACGGTGTGCGCGAAACCCAGCACCGCCGCCGTGAGATAAGCCGGTCGCGCCAGGGGAATGACCACGCTGAGGAAGCGGTCCCAGGGCGTGGCGCGCAGCGTGGCAGCCACCTCCAGGGGGCGTCGGCCAATGGCGGTGAAGGCATTCTGCAAGGGCTGCACCACAAACGGCAGGGAATACAACACCGAGCCCACCACCAGTCCGCTAAAGGTAAAGGCGATGGCATGGCCGCCGAGGCCTTCCAGCAGGCCGCCGATGGGCCCGTTCGGCCCCAGTGTGATGAGCAGATAAAAGCCCAGCACCGTGGGGGGCAGGATGAGCGGCAAGGCGATCAGGGCCTCGATGGGGGTCCTGAACCGGCTGCGACTGTGGGCGAGCCACCAGGCCAGGGGGGTGCCCAGCAACAGCAGGATCAGGGTGGTGATGCCGGCCAGCTTGAGGGTGGTCCACAGCGCGAGAAGGTCGGTTTCGGAAAGGATCATGTTGTGCGTTATACGCGATTCGGCGACTGGTCGGAATGATGGCTCGGAATTATTCGGCAGGCACTGCGGTATCGACTTCCGGCGTGTGATACCCGTGTCGACGAATGATCTCCCGCGCCGCCTCGCTGTGGAGGAAGTCGATAAAGGCCCGCGCCAGCGGCGTGTCCCTGATCAGCACGGCCTGCTGGATGATGGGGGTGTACAGCGATTGCGGGGGCTCCCAGTAGGAGCCGACGACCGGCGGTTTTTTCACAGGCTTGGCGAAAACCTGCGCCGCGGCGACGAAACCCAGCTGTGCATTGCCGCTGTGGACATACTGATAGCTCTGGCCGATGTTCTCCCCGCGCACCAGCTGCGGCTGCAAGCGGTCCCACAGGCCCCGTGCCTGCAACACCTCGCGCGCCGCCCGGCCATAGGGCGCCAGCCTGGGGTTGGCGATGGCGAGCTTGCGGAATGCCCCCGTCTCCAGCACCGCAGCGTCGGCATCGATCAGGCCGGCATCCGGACTCCACAGCAGCAGGCGGCCCTGGGCGTAGGTGAAGCGGCTGTCGGGGACGGCGATGGCGTTTTTTTCCAGTAGGGCGGGCCGCTCGGCATCGGCGGCCAGAAAGAGATCAAACGGCGCGCCGTGACTGATCTGGGCGAAGTGTTTGCCGGTGGAGCCGAAGGCGAGACGGATGGTGTGTCCGGTTTGTTGCTCGAACTGTTCGGCCAGCAGGGTGGCGGTGCGACTGAAGTTGGTTGCCACGGCCACCCGCAGGGTGTCGGCCCAGGCGGTCGTCGCCTGGCTGGCAAGGATCAAAATCAGGCTGCATCTACTGGCAAGGGAAAGCATATATTTTTCCATCTAAATCGTGGTCTGTCACCTAATGACCCCAAATATACTCTGAACTGGATTTTCGATTAGACTAGCAACTAAATCCTGGTCTGCCGCCTATTATTACAATGACTTGTCAGCAAATACACAAATTGGTACTGCATCCACGGCACGCTAATTTTGTATTAACGTCCTGGGATGGGTTGATCGCCCGCTTGCGGGAGGTGGCGTTCCTTGGTGAAAAGTTAGATAAAAAGTTGGGTGAACAGCTGGATAAACCACTTAATAAACCTCTTAATAACGAACGGCAGAATCGCTTTTTAGTCGGCGAACAATTTTTACACTACATTACCTTTATGGGTTGCTCGCCTGCGGTGGAACTCACGCCACCAACGGACGGATCCCTGGATTATTGCCATATTCATTTCAGCGAAATAATCCCTGAGCCGCGCTTTCGTAGCGCATCACAGAACGTGTTTGCTCGTTGCCCACACTGCCGCAAACGCATAAACAATTGGGAGCAGGCCGTATCGAGTTGGTCGAAGGATTCGTCCGCGGGCAATTTTATCTGTGATAAATGCGCGGAACTGATTTCATTATACCAATTGGGTTGGAGGCACACAGCGGGTTTCGCTCGACTGTTCATTGATATCTACAGCATTTACCCGCAGGAAGGGATTCCCACTGATCAGCTTTTGTCCTTGCTGGAAACAGAGACAGGGGTGCAATGGGATTATTTTTTTACCGACCAGTGAAGATTGGGTTAAAGGAGTCAGAATCCGTTAATTTTCTTCATCCTTAAATCAATCGAGCCTGGCCCGATTGATTTTGCCAACCAGAAGAAAATAAGACTCTGAATATATAAGATGAAAACTCATTTACAATCGAATGGGAGTGAATAACCTTTGAGCATATCTGCACCCAGCCTGCTCTCCATCAAGGAAACCCCCATCCACCCGGATTTTTCAGCGACCTATTCACACCTGGGTATTGCTGAGACCACTACAACCTCCATGCGCAAGGCCATCGCTGCAATCAAAAAACAGCCGTTTGATTTTATCGTTTGCGAATTCATGTATCGATACGGCTCGGATTATGCGGGATGTACCATTTCCAATCTGGATGTGATGCTGTCCTCGCTGCAAAAATATTCACCGGATGCGCGGGTCATCGCGCTGGTCGATAAGACAGAACAGCAATATATTGCCAGGCTCACGGAACATTTTTCTTTGCATGCGACACTGGTGTATCCGGTAAATCACGAAACCATGCAGCAAGCCTTGTCATATATAAAAGGGGTATGGTCCGAATGGCACTTAGTTAAGCATAAGTTACTAATTTAAAAGAAAGAAAGCTGGAC